>JBEIUO010000473.1:0-3224 GCA_040374335.1 Phycisphaeraceae bacterium | reverse complement strand
CGGATGCTCAGCAGCGTTGCCTGCAAGGACGGTGGTCCTACGGGCCGCCGTGGCTTCGCTATCCAGCACCTCACCACGGAGCACCTGCGGATGCTCCCGTGCTGGGCCAACGACACTCGGCCCTTCATGACCGCGGCGCTGGCGTCGGCCCTGATCGACAAGGTGCAGGCCAACGCGGAGGTCAAGACCATCGTGGCCGGTTGGCTCGATGATGTCGTGGCCCTCGGGGTCGGCAAGGATCAGGCCGACGCTTGGCTCGGTGCCAAGGCCCAGGTGCAGACCTCCGCTACGGCGGCGGTCAGCGGCCTCGCTGCCCTGTCCCGTGGTCCGGCTCCGGTGACGGCTCCGGTGACGGAGACGGCCCCGACCACTCCGGCTCCCGCTCCGGCGGCGGCCCCTGTGGCGACTGACCTGATCGCCGCTGCCGTGGCTCAGGCTGTCGCTCAGGTGCAGGAGGCCAATGCGGCTCTCGTCCGTCAGCTCATGGAGCAGAACGCTGCCCTGCTGGCGTCTGCGACGAAGAGCTCCGGTCGCAAGGCCAAGGCCAAGACCGTCGAGGTCACCGTCGCTCCGGCGGCGGAGGATGCCGACGGCTCCGAGGCGTAGCCTCGGGGGGTTGAGGGTGCCCGAGGCCCTCGCTCCAATGCGGCCACCCTTCGGGGTGACGGTCCCAAGCCCGTGCAAACGCAGAGGGGAGCGAAGCAAGCACGCTTCGTTCATCAACCCGTTCTGGAGTGAACCATGCGTTCCCGCCGTCCCGACAGTTTCTTCGACATGACCGACGCCGAGATCGACGAGCGCAACGCCGCTCGTGTTCGGAGCAACGAGCGTCGCACCGAGCTCCGCACCATCGCCCAGCGTGGTGGGTGGCGCGGTGAGGTCGCCCGTCAGATCGAGGAGGGCATCCTGCCCACCTCGGCCCTCTGGAACCTCGCGATGGACTTCGAGGCCATCGCGGCGGAAGAGAGGAGGCAGAACCCGCACCTGCGCTTCCCCCTCGGGAACGGCTGATGCGTAAGTTCGTCGCGGGCTTCTGCGCCGCTCTCACATGGCCCATCCTCTGGGTGGGCATGTGGGTTCTGCCGGACATCGCGTTCGGGCTGTTCTTTGTCATGCTCATCGCGCCCTACGCCGTGTGGCAGGGCATCATGGAGGGTTCGCATGTGGAGTCGTGAGACGTGGCCGTTCTACCGCGCTTCGGTGCGGCACCAGATCGACGTCATGGTGGCGTTCCTCCTCCGGGGGATCGACCCCAGCGAGAGGTTCTTCTTCTACGACGACCCCGAAGAGATGGTGTCCCTCGCCCGAGAGATCGCGGCGGGGGGCTAGCCCCTCTCAACTCTCTCAACCAAACATCTCCGGCCCTACAGAGGACAAACAATGATCAACCAGCGGTTTCAGGCCCAGGTGCGGACGCAGGACGGGAAGCTCCTCCACATCGGTCGGGGGAGGTCGGCTCCCGAGGCTTTCGGGGAGGCATGGGCGTTCATGAGGGCGAGGCTCTCGGCCGCTCTCCCGCCGGACATGGAGATCGTGATGCTCAACCAGCTCTACGGTGACGTAGACGCTCAGGATGACATCTACTCCATGCGTCACGCTTACGTCGTCTGCCGGACGCAGTCGTTCGTGAAGCGGAGCAAACAGGATTGCGAAGAGTGCGGCTTCCCCGATGTGCCCGTGGAGACGGGCTACATCCGAGCTGCGGACAGCATGGGCTTCCTTCACATGGAGAACCTCCTGCACGCTCTGGTGGAGGAAGGGCCGACGACCGTCTCGTCGCCTCCTTTCAGGAGACAGCTCCGGTGTGAGTGTTGCGACATGCTGGCCGAGAAGGGCGTTCGATCTGGCAAGGATGTGCGAGCATGACTGACACCGTGTTGCCTGCACCTTCCCTCGGGACGGTGACAGCGAGCGTGAAGGTCAACCGGAGGGCCATCACCGACGCAGAGTTTCGTCGGTGGGTGGCCCGCTGCGTATACCGGCACCTCTGCTGTGACTGGGGGCAGGTGCCCTCCGGCGTGACAGAGGACAACTGGGCTTCGGTGGTCATCGGCGGGCCTGTCCTGTCCCGCTGGAGGTTCGATGACGACGCGCTGATGATCGTGCAGGACGACGAGCACCAGCGCACATCGGTGAGCTTCGAGAGTGAGAACGTCGTAAGCATCTCCGGCCCCAACCATCAGGAGGTATGACATGGCTGTTCGCGGAAAGCTGAACATCGAGCCTGAGCTCGCGACCATCGGCATCTACGATGAGAAGCAGGACTGGAAAGAGCGAGCGGGGAGTGGCCCGTGGGGCCATGAGCCGTTCGACTTCATGGTCTGGGTGGACAACGCTACGGGGTACACCTGCGCCATGAAGCGCAACCACGGCGGTTCTTGGTGCGGGTACGTCTACCCTGGGAACGACCACCCCATTCACACTTCGTCTCCTGACCCCGATGGGGACTACGCCCACGGGCTGGAGTCGGGCAATCCTGTGTGGCTCGACGTCCACGGCGGCGTCACCTGGCACCGTGAGATGGACGTTCCGCATGACCTTGCCTCGGGCAAGGCGGTCGGGTTCGACTGCGCTCATCACATGGACATGGTCCCCGGCTACTCCATCGAGCGCAACCACCCCGATCCGATGGGGTTGATGCGGGACGGAGAGTACCGCACGGCCTCGTTCGTGCTCGCGGAGGTCAGGAGTCTCGCAAGGCAGATCAGCGAGTTTCGCCCGCTTCAGCAACTGGCTGTCTAGGAGGACACATGCAGAGCATCACGCAGGAGCAGCTCAGCGCGGCGGTCAAGATGCCGTCGGACTTCGGCTACAGCGGTGACCTGCCCATCGGCGACACTTGGTCGCTGGGGCCGGTCATCGAGACCCGAGACTCCGGCCCGCTGGAGCGTGCGAACTCCAAGAGCGTCCGTGAGGCGTTCAGGGAACTCTTCGGCGAGGAGGGGGAGGAGAACGGGTGGGTCGTCAGCAAGTGTTCGCATTGGGCGGTTGGCTGGGTCGAGCACCTGAGCTTCCGCGCCATTGACGAGAACGGCGGCCCGACAGAGCAGTTCATCGGGATGGCCCGCCTGAACGCGGAGGTCGAGGAGAACGTCGTCCTCGACGAGGAACTGCTCTGCCAGCTCGAGTGGGAAGACACCATCGAGTATCTCGAATGGCACGCTGCCCGCTTCGTGAAGGAGGACGCACCCGACGACTGGGTCGAGATGCTGGCTCGTGAGGTG
>JBEIUO010000731.1:0-2055 GCA_040374335.1 Phycisphaeraceae bacterium | reverse complement strand
GACTGGAGTTCTGACGTGTGCTCTTGCTATCTACGATGGTTCAGCAGGTGGGGTCGGAGGCGCCGTGGTTCCACGCGTCGTGGTGTGCGCCGATGATCACCATTTCGTCGGGGAACTCGCTCCCGCGTATCTCGGCGAGAACGTTGGCGGTGCGTTTGATCTCCCGGCGTTGCTGGACGTTGAGACGGACGGTGAGTTCCTGGCCTCCCTCGTACCGGTAGGTGAGGGGGAGTCCTCCCTGCCACTCCTTCGGCGCGGGGGCGCCGGTCATGAGGGCGAGGATCTCCTTCGCGGCTCCGTACGAGACGGGTTGGACGGGGATGCGGGGCAGTTGCGTGGCTACTTCGGAGAGGCGAGGAGCATTCTCGGTGGCTTCTGCGCCGGGTGTGAGCGGGTCGCCCTGGTGCGGGAGCGTGACGATGCTGCCGCGTTGAATGCAGCAGTCGTTGAAGAAGGTGCCTTCGGGATAGACGGGGCCTTGGGTGAATCCGACATCGGCGGGGTCTGAGAAGATGATGAGGCCCGCCGCGCCGGCTTGCTCGGCGAACTTGGCCTTGTATCCTCGGTAGTTGCCGCCGTATCGGGCGAGGACGATGCGGCCGGAGACGTTGATGCCGAGGGCGGCGAGGGCCTGGAAGTCTTCTTCGCGGCCGTAGTTGGCGTAGACGACCGGGGCGGTGACGTCGCCGTTGCCGGAGTAGGCGTTCCAGCCGATGGTGAGTTCGGGGTGCGCGGAGTCGGCGTCGCCGGCGACGGGGGTTTCCTTGAGGGAGAGCTTGCGGGGCGTCGGGGTGATGATCTCGAGGTCGGCGGAGATGGGCGTGCAGAGCAGCGGCCAGATGTCGTGGCGACTGGGTTGGAGGCCCATTTCAGTGAAGGACGTCATGATCTTCGCGATTACGCGTTCGTCGCCGGGGGTGCCGGCGATGTGCGGCTCGGCGGCGAGTTTCATGTGGTCGGCGCGGAGGCGATCCGGCGAGACGCGTTCGTTGGTTGTTGCGATGAGCGAGGGGTCAACCCCCGCGCGAGCGGAAGGGGCGTGGCCGATGAGGAGCAGAAGGAACAAAGCGAGGAAGTTTCCGTGCGGCACTTGGGTACTCCGGGAGTAGGGACATTGTTGCATGAAATCCGGCACCCTGCTCACGCGGCGCGTATCCTGCACCTATGGCGAGAAAGTGCACCGTTGGTCGGGTTGAGATCGGGTCGGGGCATCCATTGGCGATCATCGCGGGGCCGTGCGTCCTTGAGAGCAAGGAGCTCGGACTGGCGATCGGCCGAGAGGTGAAGGCCGCCTGCGATGCGGCGGGACTGCCGTACATCTTTAAGGCTTCGTTTGACAAGGCGAATCGGTCGAGCATCCGCTCGGCGCGGGGCCCGGGGCTCGAGCAGGGCGTGCGATGGCTCGCGGAGATCGGTGCGGAGCTCGGAGTACCGGTGACGACGGACATTCACGAGCCTCAGCAGGCGGCGGCTGCCGCGGAGTTCATTGATCTTCTCCAGATTCCGGCGTTTCTGTGTCGCCAGACGGATCTGCTCTGCGCGGCGGGCGAGGCCGCGGCGGCGAGGGGGCGGGCGGTGAATGTGAAGAAGGGGCAGTTTTTGCCGCCTCATGACATGGCCGGGCCGGTGAGGAAACTGGCGGAGGCGGGGCTGACGAACGTGCTGCTGACAGAGCGTGGGACGACGTTCGGGTATGGCAGGCTGGTGAACGACTTTTTGGGGCTCGGGGACATGATGGAGTTGAAGGCGGAGGGGGGATCCCCGCCGGTGTGTTTCGACGTGACGCACTCGACGCAGTTGCCGGGCGCGGGGGAGACGACCGGCGGGCGGCCGGATCGTGCGCCGCTGCTGGCGCGTGCGGCGGTGGCGGCGGGGGTTCATGCGTTGTTCATCGAGACGCACCCGGAGCCTTCGAAGGCGATGAGCGACGCGAGCACCATGCTTCCGCTTGCCACGATCGCGGGGCTGCTGCGTGATCTCGCGTCGATTCGGCGGGCGTGCCCGGTGTAAGGCGGAACCAGATGCTCTCTATCGCGATTCAGATGCTTGTCAGGG
>JBEIUO010000810.1:0-1591 GCA_040374335.1 Phycisphaeraceae bacterium | reverse complement strand
GTGGTGGTGGCGGCGGCGACGGCCGGTTCGTTTGGCGCGATCACGTCGGTGGGCGGTATGACGACCTATCTGGGCGCGGCGCCGACGTCGTGCGTGCCGAGCGCGCTGGTGGGGTTCAACGCGTACGCGTGGGACGAGCAGCAGGGACTGATGAACACCGCGGGCGTGTTCTGCGACATGGTGAACAACCCGGGCGTCAGCACGGCGCCGGTGCCGGGCCTGTTGTTCGGGACCTTTGACAGTCACTTCATCCACTACGAGAGCGTGCCGGGGGCGATTCCGGCGAGCGGCACGGTGACGTTCTCCGGGAACATCGTGGGCGTTGAGTTCAACCCTGGGAGCTTGGACAACACGGACGCGTTCTGGGGCGCGACGGGCACGGTGTACCCGACCGGGTATGCGTTCCGCGGGCTGAACACGATCCCGCAGTCGGTGGTGTCGATCAACGCGAACGTCCTGTCGTTCAACTTCTTCTCGTTCGCACCAACGGCGGACGTGGTGCAGGTGCGTGTGTTCACGGATCATGTGCCGGCGCCGGGCGCTGGTGCGCTGCTGGCCCTGGCGGGCGTGGTGGCGGGTCGGCGGCGGCGGTGAGTACGGATGGGGGATTCAACTCCGGGGTGTGGTTCCGACGATGAAGGCTGCATGACGACCCCGGAATCGCCACAACTGAGCCCTCGCCCGGACCTGCGAACGGTGCTTCACACCGTGATCTATGAGTCGGACACACCGGCGGGGCGGGCGTTTGACGTCGCCCTGCTGGTGGCGATCTTGCTGAGTGTGCTGGCGGTGATGCTTGAGAGCGTGGAGTCGATACGGCTGGAGCACGCGGGCCTGCTGCGGGGGGTTGAGTGGGGCTTTACCGTGCTGTTTACGCTCGAGTACCTGCTGCGGCTCGCGGCGGTGAAGAAGCCGTGGAAGTACGTGCTGAGTTTCTACGGGGTGATCGATCTGCTGGCGATTCTGCCTACGTATGTGGCGATTCTTCTGCCCGGGGCTCAGTCGCTGATGGCGATCCGGCTGCTGCGGTTGGTGCGGGTGTTTCGGATTTTCAAACTGGCGACGTACGTGGGCGAGACGCGGGTGTTGTTGTCAGCGTTGTCGGCGTCGCGCCCGAAGATCGTGGTGTTTCTGGTGTTCATCGTCACGGTGGTGTGCAGCATCGGGGCGGTGATGCACGTGGTGGAAGGGCCGGCGTCGGGGTTCACGAGCATCCCGATCTCGATGTACTGGGCGGTGGTGACCCTGACGACGGTTGGGTACGGGGACATCACGCCCGAGACTGCGCTGGGCAAGTTTCTCGCGTCGCTGATCATGGTGCTGGGGTATGCGGTGCTGGCGGTGCCGACGGGGATCGTGACGAGTGAGCTGGCGTTTGCGAAGGGCCCGCGACGGGTGAGTACACAGGCGTGCCCCGTGTGTTCGCGCGACGGGCACGACGGGGACGCGAAGCACTGCAAGTACTGCGGGGAGAAGCTCTAGAAGGCGCTTCGTGGCTTCAGCAACCGCTATCCCAGCGTTCGAAGAAGGCGATGACGTCGTCGCCGTCGACGCCGCCGTCGCCGGTGAAGTCGCCTTCGGGGAGGGACTG
>JBEIUO010000714.1:0-2160 GCA_040374335.1 Phycisphaeraceae bacterium | reverse complement strand
GTCCCAGTCGCCGAAGAACGCGATGACATCATCGCCATCGATCGCGCCGTCGCCGGTATAGTCCGCCCCGCACCCCGCGGTGCGCCACGGACACTCCCCGCACGAGGGCACACCGGGCGACTCCGCGAAGACGAGTCCGAGACCAGCGAAGATCGAGGACGCCTCGCGGGAGAGCGCGAACTCGCCGCCGACGCCCTCGATACCCACCGTGGCATCCGTGTTCGCGAAGGTGCTCACCGTCTCGTACACGATCGCGATGTCGCCAGATTCATGCAACACAAGCTGGAACGTGTTCGCGTCGGTGCGACCGTACTGCGGCACCTGTGTCCACTGGACGATCCGCCGTAGATCAGCACCGGGCGTGCCGCGAAGCTCCGTTGCGATGCTCCCACCAGCGCCGGGATCAAGATCGTCCCACAGCGCGTACACCGCGTTGTTGGGGGCCTGCGGCGACGGGATGGAGTCGTTGGCGTACGCGACGGAGAGTTCGCCGAAGGTCATCAGACCGTTCGAGCCTACACCGCACGCGGTATACACCGCCCCGAGGAACTCGAACTCGAAGCCGATCGCCAACACGGCCGCGTCGTCGTCGCCGAGCAGCAGCGGATCACCCGTCGTGCGAATGTCCTCAAACGCCGCTGCGCCGGGCTCAAGAACCGACCCGCTCCCAGGATAGCACGCCACACCATCGCCGAGGTACGTGCCCCCAAACAGCGCGCACTCCTCGCTCGCGACCAACTGGCACCCTTGTGGAGTGCAGCACGCGCCCACGGGCACCACACGGTCGATCCACACCGAGAGCGCACCCCCCGCGGCAGCACCCGGCGCCCACTCGGCGAGCTGAACGTAGTAGACCGCTCCAGCGACGAGCGGCGCCGAGAGTTCCGCGCTGAAGCCCTGGCCGGAATCGTCGTCGCACGCGATCGGCGAAAGATCCGCGCAGGTTCCGTCCGAAGCAATGTACACAGAGATCACCGAGTCGCTCACGGTACATCCGGGTGCACGCAGCGGCGATGCCGAGAGGATGTAGTCCCCGCTCTGGGGGCAGACGAACCGGTACCACACCGAACGAGCCGCGTTCGATGGGCCTCCTGCGGCGCACGCGAGTTCTCGCTCGCAGAGTTCGGCGTTGCCGGCGATCCCTCGCGGCGGTGCGATCATCGGGAAGGGTCCGGTCAACTCCTCGGCCGTCTCGCACACGTCGTTTACAGCGGCCGCGGGCAACACCGTGACCTCGGCCGCGCCCGCGATCGAACGCGACTGCGCGTCCTGCGCCGTCCATCCGAGTTCGTAGTTCCCGGGAAGCGTGCTGACACCAACAGTAAACTCGGCTGTGAACACTCCATCACCCGGCGCGACATCCGGCTCCACACCGTCATCGAGCATCGCGACTACGCCCGCGCCGAGTGCGCCGCCGTCCAGCATCGCCACCACGCCCGTACTCACGGGATACTGACCCGGGGTCACGCGCAACTCCGCGATCAACATGCTCCCGGCGGACACGGAGTCACGCGAGAGCGACAACGAACCCTCGGGGTCTCGCGGCACGCCAGGGCCAGCAAACACCAGGGCCCACTCACGCAGCACACCCGTCTCTCCGAGGTGATCGTCGGCGATCCGCAGTTGCCAGATGCCCTCCGCACCGCGCCCCGCGAGCGCGTGCAGCCCCGCGAGCGCAACCGGCGGAAGCGGCGTCCCACCGGTCCACATGACATCGCCCCCTTCCGGGCGGAAGACGCCCGTGAACGGCGCTCCGGCTTCGCGCACCGAGCGCGGTCCGCCGCTATCGAAGGTCGTCGCGACGAACCCGTCGCCGCTGCCCCCGAGGTCGCTCGCGAGGTGAACGTACTCGAGTTGCCCCGGCGGGAGCAGCACGATGTCGAGGTCGGCGTCCCAAGAGTGCGCGATCGAGATCCTGACGCGCACCGTTCCAATCTGAGACGGCCCCCCCTGCACCACCAACTCGGAGAGTATCGACCCGCCGTCAGGAATCGGCTGATCGAGCGTGCCGGAGGCGAACGTCTGGGCGCGCGCGGTGCCCGTCGCGAGCGTGAGCCCAGCGGCGAGTACGCAGCGGATGGGTGAGCGGTACGACATCTCGCGACACTACCTTATCGGATTCTCAGGCCTGCACAAGGGGACAAAGCGCAGGACCCGGGC
>JBEIUO010000645.1:0-2452 GCA_040374335.1 Phycisphaeraceae bacterium | reverse complement strand
GTGGGCGGGTGCATGCGCTACGGGCAGTCGGTGGTGCGGCAGGACGCCCGGGTGGCCGAGGTGCTGGGCGTTGCCTCGGGCGACGAGATGCCGTGGGACGACCTGCGCGCGCGCGTGCGCGACGCGGTGGCCCCCGATGACCTCGCCGACCTGTGCGGCGGATGCCCGTGGCTCGAGTACGGCGTGTGCGCCGAGGGCATCGCGGAGCTGCGCGAGGGAAAGCCCCTTCGCGGCGCCGACCGTTCTCGGGCTTAGCCCGGGCGCGGTGGGTAAGTTCCCCTGCCGGTAAGACGGCGGTCCGAACGGAGGGCCGCGCGACCAGGTTTCCGGTCGTTGCCGAAGCGGTCTCCATACCTGCGGGTTGGGTGGCCGTCTTCGTCGCGCCCGGAACCATGAAGACGCCTCTGGGAGGACAGGAATGGCCGAGGGAACGCCCGACGTCAAGGAAGCACGCCGGATGCTGAAGAAGGGCATCTGCATCGCAGGTGTCGGTGAGACCGAGCAGGGCATCATCAGCGACCGCGGCTCGTTCGAGCTGCTGGCCGAGGTGACCCGCACCACGCTCGATGACGCCGGCCTTGAGCTGAAGGACGTCGACGGCATCGTCACGGCCTTCTCGTTCGTGGAGTCCACTCTTATGCACTCCACGACGCTGGCCGACTACATGGGCATGAAGCCCGGCTACTTCGCGTCGGTCGCCGTGGGTGGCGCCACCGCCCCGCTGATGGCCGTGCAGGCCGCTCTTGCAATCGACGCCGGCCTCGCCGAGGTCGTGCTGTGCGTGCGCGGTGACAACACCCGCTCGGGCATCTCGTCGTCGGGCATGATCGCCATGGCCCGCGAGATGAGCCACGGTGCCTACGAGGCGCCGTTCGGCCTGACCACCATCGGTGGCTACGGCCTGCTGGCCCAGCGCTACATGTACGAGCACGACATCCCGCAGGAGGCCCTGGCCGCGGTCGTGGCCACCCAGTCGGAGCACGCAGCCCTCAAGTGGAACGCCATGCTCCGCACCGTGGTGTCGGTCGAGGCCGTCATGAACGACCGGTGGATCGCCACCCCGTTCCACGCCATGGACTGCTCGCTCGTGAGCGACGGCGCCGCCGCCTTCATCGTCACCACCGAGGCGCGCGCGAAGAACATGAAGAAGAAGCCCGTCTACATCACCGGTATCGGTGAGGGCTTCTCGCACCAGTACATCTCCGAGGCCGAGTCGGTCGCCTCGGTGCGTGACGGGCTCGGCCGCGCCGGCCGTCGCGCCATGGAGGTCGCCGGCATCACGCCGCAGGACCTCGACGTGGCCGAGATCTACGACTCGTTCTCGTTCACCCCGCTCATCGCGCTGGAGGGCTTCGGCATCTGCGGCCCCGGCGAGGCCGGTGACTGGGTGCTCGAGGGCAATGCCAAGCTCGGCGGCAAGCTGCCGATGAACACCCACGGCGGGCTCATCCGCCAGGCGCACCTCGGCGCGATGCACCACATCGTCGAGGCCGTGCTGCAGCTCCGCGGCGAGGCGGATGACTCTGCGAAGACCGAGTTCAACGGCGGGAACCACCAGGTGCCCGACGCCAAGCTCGCGATCACGAATGGCTCGGGCGGTATCCTCGCGGCCACGAGCGCGCTGGTCCTGTCCAGCGAGCCGCCGTCGGCGGCGTAGACACGCTCACGACGAGAACGAGGAGACACCGAGAAATGTCAGAGAAGCCCGCCTACACCAAGCCCCTTCCCGACCTGCGTCCCGAGGACGCCACGTTCTGGGAGGCCCTGAAGGAGCACCGCTTCATCCTTCCCTGCGACGACAAGGGGAAGCCGTTCTGGTACCCGCGCAAGTACGCGCCGGGCACCCTGAGCGAGACCAGCTGGAGCGATGCATCCGGCAACGGCACCGTCTACACCTACTCGACCCACTTCATCGGGCCGAGCAAGGCCTACAAGGGCGACCCGCCGCACATCGTGGCGCTGATCGACCTGGACGAGGGCCCGCGCATGATGACCATCCTCGTTAAGGACGAGGAGGGCTACCCCTCCCTCGACCCCGAGGACGTCAAGATCGGCATGAAGGTCCGCATCGTCTTCGATGACGTCACGGACGAGATCACCATGCCCAAGTTCACCCCCGCGGCCTGACCGCGGCTGTCCACGTAGAACTGACGAGGAGAGACGGCGATGGCCGATTGGAGCGATTGGTACGCGAAGGAGGACCCCACCAACTGGGTCCTCGCAAAGGTCCTCCGGGACAGGGCTGAGGCCCACCCCGACCGCGACTACCTGAAGTTCGCGGGTAACGACTGGGTCAGCTACGGCGAGGTCAACGCCCGGTCCAACCGTGTTGCGAACGCGCTGCTCGCCCGCGGTGTCGAGAAGGGCGAGTCGGTCAGCGTGATGCTGCCGAACTGCGAGGAGTTCCTGCCGATCTGGTACGGCATCCTCAAGGCCGGCGCCGTGATGTCGT
>JBEIUO010000015.1:0-12154 GCA_040374335.1 Phycisphaeraceae bacterium | reverse complement strand
TTGTCCGGCAGGGGCATGGGCGCGATTCGTTCACCGGTGGCCGTATCCGTCCTGGGTTCGATGACCGCCGCGCCGCGAGCGCGGAGCCAGAAGTCGTACCAGGCCTCGATCCCATCGAGGGAGGAGTCGCAGCGGGTGATGGTGGGTACAAACCAGCGCGTCGGCATGCGACCGCTCTGCGTTGGCTCCACGCGTTCGAGGCGTTCGAAGAGCGTGCGGGCGGTTGCCTCGCTCGTGTCGGTGCCGCAGTGGATAGTTGTAGCGTCCGCACCGGCGAGAAGGATCGCGTCGGGCGCATCCAGCCCGATCCGCACGTGGGTGTGCGGGACACCGTTGGCCTTCGCGAGTTGCACGAGCGTTCGGCCGAGCGGGACCTCGCCCCGCGATGCGTCGATGGTGACCGCACCGTCCTCGACGGCCTGCGCCCATGCCGCGAAGAGGCGGTCGTAGAGGTGCGTCGCCATCGGGGCGCGCTTGCTCGTCTCGAGGGAGATCGCGAGCGTTGTTGGCGTGCGGGCAGCGCCGTTGACGCGGCGGGCGGCACTGTCGGGCACGAAGCGGCGGAGCGAGTCGCGCATCGCGGCGTCGACCTGCACGCAGGCGGGCTTGGCGATGGGGTCGGCCTGCGGGGCGAGCGGGTGGTACCCGAGGAGGAACCCGATGGTGCCCGGCAGACCACCGACCGCGCCCATTTCACGGAGCATCTCGGCGGAGACCACGCACACGCCCTTGCCGGGGGGGCGACTGCGAGAAGGTCACGGAGTTGCGTTCGGGGTTCTCGCGGAATCGCGCGACGGTTTGTTCGACGATGGAGGCGTCGAGCTCGCACCAATCGGCGCCGGCGATGACGACAGCGTCGACGTTTCGATCACCGAGCGCACCGGCGACCAGCGGCGCGCACAGCGCCTCGTCGTAGCACGAGAGATTGGCGATACCGCCGCGCCAACAGTGGCGGGCGAGGGCGCGTGCGGAGCCGACGGCTCGCGCGTGGCGTTCGTGGACGTTCCAGAGCGACTCACCGGCCTCGAGGAACTCCACGCCTTCGGCCTCGGTGAGCAGCGGACGGAGCACCGAGGCATCGCGGCAGATCACGGCGACCGCGTCGATCCCCGGGCACGCCTTCAGGCACCGCAGCACCTCATCGAGCGCGGTGCGGTCGTTGTGCACGGGTGCGAGCAGGTCGCGCGGGGTTGAGAGTCCTCCGCAGGCAAGATCGACGGTGACCGCGGCGACCACGCGCACGGGCTTCGCGCTCCCTCGCTCGCCGGGCTCGGTGATGTCGGCGTCGCGGGTGACCTTGGGACCACCCGCCAAGGCGTGCTCGCAGTCTTCGAGCATGGAGCCCATGTGGCGAGCGGCCTCGGCGAGCCACCGCACGTTCTTCAGATCGCGTTCCATCTGTGCCCGCTGGCGTTCTCTGGGCGAGAGGGTGGAATCGAGCTGGATCGCGCGGTCGCTGCGGAAGCGGTTGAGCTGGCCGGTCTGGTTGATGAACTGCACGAGTCGGTGGGCCGTGCCGAGAGCGGCCACCGCGGAGGCGTTGCGGTGGACCTCGCTGATGAGCGAGTTGACCTTCGCATCGCTGGCTTCGGTGAGCATGCCCTCGAGCTTGCGCGCGGTGTCGGTGCTCAGGTACTCGAGCCTCGCGACGTCAGATCGCAGTGCCGAGGCTCGGGCCTTCATCTTCGCGATGCGCGACGGATCCAGCCGCTCGGGTGTCGGAACGGGGGCGTGGTGAGCCACGGGGAGCGACGCCAGCGCATCCGCGAGCGTCATCACAGTCGTGTGCCGCTTCAGCGTCCCGCCCTCGGTCGCGTCGATCACGCGCAGCCCGCGCCGGGTGTCGTCGAGGAAATCGCGCTCGAACTGCACCTGGTACGTGGCCATCTGCTCGTCGGTGTAGATCTCACCACCCGCCTGCGCGGGGACGCGGCGCAGCAGGTTGCGCATGCGCACGATCCGCTGCCACTCGAGCATCTCGATCGTATTGAAGTCGTTGAGCTCGCCCGACCAGACGCGGTGGATCGCCGCGCCGGGTGCGTAGTACTGGTTGTCGGTGAACCCGAGGTCCTGGCCGATGAAGATCACCGGATCGCAGCCAAGATGCCGCGCGAGGTAGTACGCGAGGTGTGCGACGGTTGCCCCGGGTTTGAGCTTGCCCATCGGGCGCGCGAGCTGTTCGCCCATGACATCGTCGAGCACTTGGTCGCCGACCATACGAATGCGACCGGGGAACGCGTCGATGATCGCGGGATTAGCCTTGGGCTCGACCACGAGCGTGACCCCGTCCACGCCCGTTGCGGTGAGTCCCTCGTAGAACCGACGGCTGATCTCGTGATAGTCCAGTGCGGTGACGAAGTCCGGCTTGATCCCACGCGCCAGCAGCGTCTTCAGCACGGTCTGCACCGCGATCACCACTACACGGGAACGAACCCCCGGATCGCTCAACCGCTCGATGTTGCGGTGCAGGCTCGGCCCCGCGCTCACCACCACCGCGGCCGTGCCGGCCCGCGCATTCTCGAGATCCGCGATCCCCGGGCATACCGCGTAGCTCCCCGCGTTCTGCAGCAGGTTCCGCATCGTCGAGCCCACCTGCACCATGGTTGTCAGCACCGCCGTGCGCACGGCTTTCATCACCGTTGTGAACGTCCGCTCGAACTCGCCAGCGGCCGTGCCAAGCCGCGGCATGCTCGGCGGGTGCTGCAGGAACACGGTCCCTGTCGCGAGCACGCCCTCGAAGCCGGGGACGACCTCCGCGATCGCGCCCGTGTCCGCCGGGTCGGTGAGCACCGCAACGTTCGCCTCGCGCAGCCATCGCACGCAGTCCACACGCTCGAACACCGCGCGGAGCAACGCCGCGTCGGGCTCGAACACGACGATGAGCCCGGTCTTCTTCATCGCCATCGCCAACTCGGCGACGTGGTGGCCGAGGCCGAACCCAAGAACGACGACCGCCGCGCTCTTGACGACGTCCACGGTTGCGACGAGTCGCTTGGCCTCGTCGAGGGGGGCGCGGCGGCTTGCGAGTTGACGGCGCATCTGCCCCTCGCCGACGACACCGGTCACGCCGCCGTCGTCGGCGGTGGCGAACTCAACCTGCGCGGGCACCGCGGCGAGCACGGCGTCCACCGCCTTGCGGGAGCGTGCCCCGAGGGCTTCGAGGTTCCGGCGCAGCAGGTCCAGTTCGGGCGAGATCTGATTCATCGTGTTCCGTGCTCACAGTCGATCAATCCGCGGTCGGTGGCGTACAACAGTGGCGAACTTCGCTTTATCGACGATCCCCCCCGAACCCCTCCAAAACCGCCACCGGTACCGAACCAGCACCGAGCAACCCATGCACCAACCCTCCGGCTTCGGCATCTTCACCGTGCAGGACCCAGCCCCGCTCCCCGGGCCCCCGCTGCTCTCAGGCTGGATCTTTGAGTCACCCCTCGCGCCGGCCATCATCGTGCTGGTCGGAGGGGCGCTCGCCTTCGCCGTGCTGCGAACCCGGAACCTCAACGCCGCGCGGGCGTCGCTCGCGGCGGCGGTGCTGCTGCCGATTGCGCTGTTTGTCACGGCGTCGCTGGTGACGACCGATCGGGAACGCATCATCGCGCGGGCGGCGGACCTTGTCGCTGCGACGGCGACGGCGGACGCGCCGCGACTGGGGATATTGCTCGCCGAGAACTGCACGCTCATTGAACCGGGATCGCGCAGCGAGCTCGATCGCGGTGAACTGCTGGGCGCGGTGTCGTCGCGCATCCCGTCGTTCGAGATCCGCGAGCACGCGGTGAAGGAGACGCAGGCGGTGGTGGACAACGACCGCTTCGCGCGGGTGCAGATCAAGGTGTTCGTGAGCTCCAAGCTCGGCGGACCGAACAACTCGTGGTGGCACCTGGACTACGAGAAGGACGCGAGCGGCGCGTGGAAGGTGACGCGTATCAAGCCGCTGGCGATCTCCGGGATGAACTCGGTGTGAGCCAACGACAACGGGCCCCCGGTTTCCCGAGGGCCCGCGTTCACGGTCAGGCGCGCCGTTAAGCCGAGTTCTGTTTCCGCGACGGTTTGCTTGCGCACCTTCCGCGGATGACGGCCATTTCTCTAGGCCCCGCGTTGCCGCGGAGCTCAAGCAGCCTACCCGCTCCCCGACCGGCGGGACTTCGCCGGGTCCGCCTCACGGCGGACGGGGAGCTTATTTGGCCTTGCACGCGGTGGGGTTTGCCATGCCTCCGGCGTCGCCGTCGGAGCGGTGGGCTCTTACCCCACCATTTCACCCTTACCCTTGCGGGCGGTATCTTTTCTGTGGCACTTTCCCTCACCCGTGACCGTTCGGGCGGGTGGGCGTTACCCACCACCGTGTCCACCGTGCTCGGACTTTCCTCAGATTCAAAGAACCCGCGACCGTCTTGTCGCGCCGTTGGGTGATGGTAGGAACGCACTCAACCGGCGAGGCCGTTCATCCGGCGGATGGTCTCGGGGCTTTCGACCTGCCCGGTCGTGGCGCTGAGGAGCACGGCCTGCGCGGAGGCGAGGACGCTGGCCCATCGGACGGGCCCGTGCTCGGCGGCGCCGGGGTAGAGCTGGCGTGAGAGCTCGTCGGCGAGGAGTCTTGCGCCGGTGACTGCACTCTGGGGGCCGAAGGAGGAGGTCTCGACGGGCACACCGTCCTTCCCGAGCCAGAGCAGGCTGTCGGTCTGGTAGCGGACGACGCCGCCGTCCCCGTGGAGCGTGAGTTGAAGGTCGTGGCGCGCGATGCGGTCGCACAGCATGAGCGAGCCGACCTGGCCGGTGGCGGTGCGCAGCGAGGCGGCGCAGTCGCCAGACAACGACCGCAGGCGGTTCTCGCTCCGCATGCTCCGACCCGAGAGCGCGCCCGCGACCGTCGCGGGTTCGCCGATGATCGCCGTGGCGCAGTCGAGTGCGCTCAGGAGCCGGGCCGCGAGCGAACCCTCTGTCCGCGGGCCGGCGAGCGAGAGCGAGAGCGAGTGGACCGGGCCGAAATCGCGGAGGATCTCGTCGAGTTCGTGGTATCGGCGTGCCCGGCGGATCATCCCCAGCGGGCGGACGATCGTGGCGATGCTCGAGGGTGCATCTGCGCCCAGCGCGGTCCAGTCCCCGAGGTCCGCCACTACCGGCTCCAGCGAGAGGATCTTGATGCCTCGGGCGTGCGCGGCATCGAGGGCGCGCGTGTCGGCGGTTGCGCCGTCGCCCATCCCGAACTCGCCGACCGCGAGCATCACGAACGCGTCGCAGACGGTCTCCACCATCGCGGCGCGGAGGTCGTCGCAGGTCTTGCATCCGAGTGCACCCGCGAGAGCGCCCGTCTGACCGGTCTCGGGGCTGCCCGCGGCGACGATGGTGAGGCCGGAGAGCTCGGCGGCGCGGCGCGCGAGGTTCATCTGGTCGAGCGTGCACCAGAGGACGATTTTCGGCGAGGTGTCCGTCAGGCTGAAGAGCATGGCTCAGCGCCACCGGGTGATGTGCCAGTTCTTCTTGCCCCGACGGATCGCGATGATCTCGCCGTGCAGAAGATCGGCACTGGAGAGCGAGTCCTGGAGAGCGACCTTGCGTCCGTTCACGCTGACGGAACCGTTGGAGAGGAACTCCTTTGCTTCGCTTCGGCTCTTGGCGAGCTGGGTGGTGACGAGCATGTCGAGCAGGGGCACCCCCACCCCCAGTTGCGCCTTGTCGTGGTTGCTCGATGGCACCGAGGCGAAGATCTCGTTCAGCGTGGCGAAGGGCAGGTTGCCGATATCGCCGCTGAAGAGGGCCTTTCCCGCGGCGACGGCGTTGTCGGCTTCGGTCTTGCCGTGGAGCGTGTCCGTCACGGTGTAGGCCAGGAGGGCGTGGGCCTCGCGACGTCCGGGGTCGGCGGCGTGGGTCGCGAGTGCACCGTCGATGGTGTCGCGCGGGAGGGTGGTGAGGACCTTCAGGAGGCGCGGCACGTCGGCGTCGGCGGAGTTGAGCATGTACTGGTAGAGCGCGTACGGGCTCGTGCGATCGGCGGTGAGCCAGACCGCGCCGGACTCGCTCTTGCCGAACTTCGTGCCGTCGGCCTTGGTCAGCAGCGGCGCGGTGAGCGCGTGGACCTGGGGGCCGACGTCGTCGGCGGCGTCGGGGTTCATCGCGTGCCAGCGCTTGCGGATGAGGTCGCTGCCCGCGGTGATGTTGCCCCACTGGTCGCTGCCGCCCATCTGCAGGGTGACACCGTGGTGCTCGTACAGGTGGGCCCAGTCGTACGACTGCAGGATCATGTAGGAGAACTCGGTGTAGGAGATTCCCTGCTCGCGCGATTCGAGGCGGTCCTTCACCGAGTCCTTGGCCATCATGGCGTTGACGGAGAAGAACTTGCCGATGTCGCGGAGCGCGTCGAGGAAGGAGATCGAGCCGAGCCAGTCGAGGTTGTTCATGAGCGTGGCGCGGTTGCTCGCGCCGGCGGAGAAATCGAGGATGCGGCCGAAGATCCGCATCTGGCTCTCGACGTTGGCCGCGACCATGTCGCGGGTCATGAGCGTGCGTTCGGAGCTCTTGCCGCTGGGGTCGCCGATGAGGCCCGTGCCGCCGCCGGCGATAACCACCGGGACGTGGCCGGCGAGCTGGAGCTGGCGGAGCATCATGATGGTGACGAGGTTGCCGATGGTGAGGGAGTTGGAGGTCGGGTCGTACCCGACGTACCCCCGCCGGACGCCCGAGGAGAGGTGGGCGCGGAGGCCCGCCTCGTCGGTGGCCTGGTGGAAGAGCCCGTGGTACCGCATGGATTCGATGAAGTCCGGCATGGTCAGGGAGCGTAGCAAGGGCCCCGGGCCGATGGGCGGCCCCCCAGCGGGCTAGACTTCCCCCGTCCGGGCCCGGAGCGTTCCGCCCCGCGCCAAGCCCATCATTTCCAGCCCAAACTGCGAGCCACGCGTGCCGATCCTGACCGCGACCAACATCAGCCATTCCTACGGAGAGCGCCCCATC
This sequence comes from Phycisphaeraceae bacterium, assembly GCA_040374335.1. Taxonomy (GTDB): domain Bacteria; phylum Planctomycetota; class Phycisphaerae; order Phycisphaerales; family UBA1924; genus JBEIUO01. Next base: position 5,212 of record JBEIUO010000015.1, on the reverse strand, counting down.
CTTCGCGGGCTCTCCCTCTCCGTCGAGCCCACCGACCGCATCGGCATCGTCGGCCGAAACGGCGCGGGCAAGACCACCTTCCTCAAGGTGCTCACCGGCGAGATCAAGGCCGACGAGGGAATCATCTCCCTCCAGCGCGGCAGCCGGATCGGCTACCTCACGCAGGACCACAGCCTCGACCCCGAGGACACGCTCAAGGATGCCGCGGAAGGCGCGTTCGAGGAACTCCACCGGCTGCACGTCGAGCAGCACAAGCTGTACGACGAGATGGCGAGCGCGACCGGCGCGGCACTGGACGCGCTGATGAAGAAGCTCGCGAACATCGAGAGCCGCGTCGAGCAGCTCGGCGGGTACGCGATCGACCACAAGATCGGCAGCGTGCTGCACGGCCTGGGGTTCGTCGACAGCCAGATGGATCTGAAGGTCGGCAAGTTGAGCGGCGGTCAGAAGGGGCGTCTCGCGCTGGGACGGCTGCTCCTCGAAGAGCCGGATGTTCTCCTTCTGGACGAGCCCACGAACCACCTCGACATCGACGGCCGCATCTGGCTCGAGAAGTTCCTCCGCGAGGAGTACAACGGCGCGGTCGTGATGATCAGCCACGACCGATACCTGCTGGACAACGTCGTGAACCGGATCATCGAAGTCGAGCAGTGCCGACTCATCGACTACCCCGGCAACTACGAGAAGTTCCGCGAACTCCGCGCCGAACGCCGCATGGTGATGCACCGCGCCTACGAGGCCCAGCAGCACAAGTTCAAGAAGGAAGAGGCGTACATCCGCAAGTACAAGGCGGGCCAGCGCGCCCGCCAGGCCAAGGGCCGCGAGACCCGCCTCGAGCGCGCCAAGGACCAGGACCAGCTTGAGCGGCCGATGGAGCACGCGGTCTTCCGCCTCGAGCTCCCCAAGGCCGAACGAACCGGCGACATGGTTGCCTCGGCCCGCGGCATCTCCAAGGCGTACACCAACGCCGAGGGCGAAACCAAGGTCCTCTTCAAGAACCTCGACCTCACCATCAATCGCGGCGAGCGCTGGGGCATCGTCGGGCCCAACGGCGCGGGCAAGTCCACGCTGGTCAACTGCCTGCTTGGACTCGTGCAGCCCGACGAGGGCGTGATCCGCATCGGATCGAACGTCAAGGTCGGCCACTACCGCCAGACGCACGAGCACGTGAACCCGGACGAGTCGGTGTACCGCTACCTGCAGGGCGTCATCCTGCGCGAGGCGCCCTCCCAGGCCTTCAGCGAACAACAGGCCCGCAACCTCGCGGGCGCGTTCCTCTTCAGCGGCGACGAGCAGGACCGCCAGATGGGGTTCCTGTCCGGTGGTGAGCGCAGCCGCGCCGTGCTCGCAGGCCTCCTCGCGAGCGCGAAGAACGTTCTCGTTCTCGACGAACCCTCGAACCACCTCGACATCCCGAGCGCGGAGCGACTCGAAGACGCGCTCGCCCTCTTGGACGAGGAAGACGACGAGGACGGCGGATTCGACGGGACGCTGATGCTGATCTCGCACGACCGCGCGCTCATCGACGCGACGTGCGACAACCTGCTGGTTTTCGACGGGCAGGGGAACGTCGAGATTTTCGTGGGCAACTTTACGGAGTGGCACGAGAAGCACCTCGCGGAGAAGAGGGCGGCGGACCGTCGCGTGTCGGAGGAGAAGGCCCGGCGGGACGACGCCGAGCGTCGGCGACGCGAAGCGGAAGAGGCGAAGAAGCAGCAACAACAGGTCAAGAAGCCCGCCGCGCCCACCTTCTCCGCCGGTCCTTCGGCCAACGCCCTCGCGCGCATGAGGACCGAGCAACTCGAACAGAAGATCGAGAAGATCGAGACGCGCATGCGCGAGATCGACGCGAAGGTCAACGACCCGGACGTCTGGCGAAACCCGAAGCAGGCCAACGAGCTCTCCGCGGAACGCAACAAGCTTGCCGCGGAACTGGAACCCCTCGAGTTCGAGTGGGCCCGGCGTGCGGAGAATCAGTGACACGCGGTCGAGCGGTGACGTGACGAAGCGGCAAAGCGAAGCCTGACGGAGCGAGGATCGGCGCGGGTCAACGCCCCTGCTTGGCGGGCGCCAACGTCCCCAGCCACGCCTCCCTCGCACGCCAGAGGCCCCACTCCGGCTCCGCGGCGTCCCATCGGTCGTACAGGTCCGCCATCGCGCCGGCGAGCGTCCGACTCCATCTGGCATCGCCGGTCCCCGCGGGCACACGCCGCGCGACCTCAAACAGCATCCACTCCGCACGCGCGAACTCGCCCGCCATCGCCAGTGAGCCCGCCGCGAGCCGCTCGGCGTTGGCCGCGGTCTCGTTGCCCGCGCCGAACGATTTCGCGAAGGCCGCGGCCGCGAGAATGAACTCGTCCGCGGCGTCCCGCGGACGCGCCTGCTTCAGCAGGATGTGCGCGAGCGTGTAACGCATCACGCCCATCTGCTGGTGGTCGGCGTCGTAGACCGTCGCGCCCAGCGAGATGGCCTCGCGCGCGACGGTCTCGGCCTCGCCGAGTTGCTTCATGTCGTAGAGCAACGCCGCGAGGTTGTTCTTGACGATCGTGATGTGCACCGGCGCGTCCTGCGACTCGTAGATGCGGATCGATTCCAGGAGCAGGCGTCGCGCTTCGTCGAACTCGCCCGCGTTCTGCATGTGGCCCGCGAGATTGGCAATCGCGGCGCCGACGTCGGGGTGATCCCTGCCGAGCAACCGCTCGCGGATCTCGCGCACCTTGCGCAGCGACGCGACCGCAGTGTCGTGATCGCCCGCGCGGTACGTGGCGGTCGCGAAGACCGCGTGATCCGAGGCGGTCTCGAGCCCCTCGACGGGCTCGCTCTTCGCGCGTCCCGCGAGCACCTCTCGCATCACCGGGATCGCCTCGGCGTGCCGGCCCCAGTCCAGCAGCAACGACGCGTACGTTCGCCCCGCGTGCAGGCACACCGGGTCAGAGGGATCCTTCACGGTTCTGGCAATCGCCATCGCCTGCTCGATGGTCCGCAGCGCTACCTCGTTGTCCCCGATCGCGGCGTAGGTCTCCGCGAGCGTGTCCAGCATCTCGATCCGGACCTCGGGCTGATCCTTGAGGTCTCCCGAGTCCAGCCGCTTGACTGTGGACTCGATGACCTCCCGCATCACCGTCGTGTCGCGCCCCTTCGCGACCGACGGCTTCACGGACAGCAGCATCTTCCGCATCAGCCCCGTCACCTGCGTATTTCGCGCAAGCTGCCGCTGCGTCTCCTCCATCGACTCCTGCATCCGCTCGTTCGACCGCATCGAAGCCACCAACCCGACTCCCGCCGCGACCGCTCCGATCACCAGCGCCGCCGCGCCCACCCCCACGCCGAACACGAGGCCCTTGTTCCGCCGGACGAACTTCCGGAGCACGTACGCGCGCGTCGCCGGCCGCGCCGAGATCGGCTGATCGTCCAAATACCGCTGCAGATCCGCACCCAGCTCACCCGCCGACTGATACCGATCCTCCACCTGCTTCCGCAGCGCTTTGGACACGATCGTCGACAGATCCCCGCGATACTCGGGCTTCACGCGGTCGAGTTCGGGCGGATCGACGTCGCGCACGATTCTCGCGGCCTCCGCCAGCGACGTCGAGTCCAGCGCCAGCGGCAGCGCCCCAGCCAGCAACTCGAAGAGAATCACTCCCAGCGCGTACACATCGCTCCGCGTGTCCACCCGCGAGCGATCGCCCAGCACCTGCTCGGGCGACATGTACGCCAGCGTCCCCAGCATCTGACCCGGCGATGTCGTCATCCACAACCCGGTGCGCTGCTCACCCGTCATGCGTGCGATGCCGAAGTCGAGGATCCGCGGACATCCCACCCCACCGTCCGCCGCCCGCTCTTCCACCAGAATGTTCGCGGGCTTCAGGTCGCGGTGCACAATCCCCATCGTGTGCGCGTGCCGCACCGCGTCGCACACGTCAACCATCAGCGACAACCGCTCCCGCACGCCCAGACCCCGATCCTTCGCGTACACCGACAGCGGCTTCCCCTCCACCAGCTCCATCATCATGTACGCGCACCGCGTGGACGCGCCGTTGCGGAACGTCACCCCCGTCGCGCCCGCCTCGTACACCTGCGCCACGTTCGGATGCCGCAGATGTCCGAGGATCTCCGCCTCCTGCCTGAACCTCCGGTGCACCGCGGGATCCGCCAGCCCCTGGCGCACCACCTTCACCGCCACGCGCCGTCGGGGCGTCTCCTGCTCGCACTCGTACACCGTCCCCATCCCGCCCTCGCCGATCTTCCGGATCACCCTGCACCCGGCGATCTCACCCATCGGCTCGAACCCGCTCTCGTCCTCCGCCAGCACCGCCGCGACAAGCGCCGCTTCGCTTGGCGGCGGCAGCACCCCGCGCCCCGTGTCACCCGGGTCGTCCCGCAGCAGTTCTTCCACGCGCGCACGCAACACTCCGTCTCCGCCGCACTCGCGATCCAACACCACCGCCCGCTCGGCGACCGGCAGATCGCACACCGCGAAGAACACCTCCTTCACCCGCTTGTGATCCGCACCGCTCATACGCCCTCGCCCCGCTCCCGCAGCTGCGCGGCCAGCCACGCCTGCGCCATCCGCCACTCCCGGATCACCGATCGCTCCGAGATCCCCAGCAGCACCCCGATATCCGCGTTGCCCAGCCCCGCGAAGTACCGCATCTCCACGATCCGCGCCTGCGTCGCGTCGATCGCCTCCAGTTTCGTCAACGCCTCGTCCAGCGCCAACAGGTCCGCGTCGTCCGGCGCATCCGCGCGTTTATCTTCCGCGACAACCAGCGTCACACGCTTCCACCCGCTCCCCCCACGCTTCTGCGCCCGCCGATCCCGCGCGTGGTTCACCAGGATCTGCCGCATCGCGATCGCCGCGACCGCCTGAAAGTGCTGCCGCCCGCTCCACTCCCGCCCGCCCGTGCCCACGATCTTCACATACGCCTCGTTCACCAGCGCCGTCGGTTGCAGCGTGTGACCCGCCCGCTGATCCCGCAGCATGCTCGCCGCGATCGCCCGCAACTCGTCGTACACCAATGGCAGCAACTCCGCCGACGCCTTCGAATCGCCGGCCGCCGCCGTCTCTGAAAGCCTCATGATTGCCGACCGTCGTTCTTCCATGGCGATACCAATTTACCCCACCAAACCCTCGGCGAACAGCCCATTCCGACCCATCCCAAACTTTCTGACCGAATTCCTGTCACCCCGCGCCTGCGTCCCGTGTTGTCCC
>JBEIUO010000114.1:0-6893 GCA_040374335.1 Phycisphaeraceae bacterium | reverse complement strand
CGACTCCCACATCCCCCCTCCCGCCAAGCGATGTATCGAGTGCGGGCGGGTCACCCCGGAGCGGTAGGCCCGCCGGGGTTCCCGCGGCCCCCACATCGATTATTCCCAAAAATCCCTAGCCGCCCGAGAGCCACGCTCCGCTTCACCGTTCAGAGGGCGGGAGCCAGCGGCGTCGCTGACCCCCGATTTGCTCGAAGGGAGCCCGCGCGAGGACGCCTCGTCCACGCGCCAGGTGAAGGAGAAAGAAATGTCCGTACGAATCACGCACACCGTCCCGGCACTGCTGGTCGCGCTCGCAGGAGTCGCTGCATCCGGCCAGATCGTCGGTCTCACCCCCCCCAACGCCCAGGTCGCCCCTAGCGGTGACGGCGGCGAACTCAACCACGGCCTACCCGCCGACATGCCGCCCCTCGGCCAGATTCCCCCCGCCCCCATGCCCATGTTCGACGGCATGCCCGGGTTTGATCCCAGCGCCCCCAGCGCCGTGACGATCCACAACGCCGAAACCGGCCAGACCATGACCCTCCCGGCTCGGTTCGGTCTCCAGCCCTCCGGCCAGGGTGGCCCGGGATACGCCGGCGAAGACGGCGGCCCCATCAGCTACGGTGAAAACAGCTTCGGCTCCATGAACGACACCGCCGAGTCCGGCTTCCCAGCCCGCATGAACTGCAAGGTCGCTATGCGGTTCACCACCAACACCGGTGGCACCGCGTGGTACGTCTGTTCCGGGTCCATGATCGATGCCGAGACCGTCCTTCTCGCCGCACACTGCGTCTTTAACCGCGACGCCAATATCAATGACTGGGCCGACGAAGTCTTTGTCTTCCCGGGTTGGGACGGCAACGGCGACGTCACCCCCGGCTCCGCCGCCGCGGGAATCATGAACCACTACGGCTACGGTCGCGGCACCTCGTACATCGCCGGCAGCAACTACATCAACAGCGGAGACTGGGACTCGGACATGGCCTGCGTGCGCGTCACCCGTGCCGTCGGCATGCTCACCGGTTGGTACGGCTACGCCTGGGGCCAGAGTTGCTCCACCATCCAGGACCGCACCTACCACAACTACAGCTTCCCCTCCGAGGGTTGCGGAACCCCCGGTCTGCATACCGGTGAAGACATGAAGTACTGGTTCGGTGACATCGACAACTGCCCCGACAACCAGCTCCAGCTCTACACCACCTCCGGCTGCTTCACGGCCGTATGGGGCGGCATGAGCGGCTCGTCCATGTACTACATCAGCGACGGCAACCGCTACGCCCATGCCGTCTGTTCCACGTCCAACCGCTCCACTCGCGGGCAGTACTGCAAGATGTGGGAGACCTTCAAGAACGACATGCTCGAATACATCGACGGCTCCCGCACGAGCACCTTCGACCTTCAGGCCCTCGATTGCAACTTCGAGCCCTCTTCACTCCCCGCTGGCGAAACCACCACCATCGGCAACTTCCTCGCCACCAACGCGACCAACGCGAACCCCGCCAGCGATACCTACACCTTCCGCGTTTACCTCTCCACCAACAGCGACATTTCCGCCAGCGACACCCTCATCGCCACCCGCACCTTCACGTGGGACTTCGGCGCCATGAGCAGCGTCCGCGTCAACCTCGGCTCCGTCCTTATCCCCGAGGCCACCGCCCCGGGCAACTACTTCCTCGGCGTCATCCTCGACACCGGTACCGACACCGTCTCCAGCAACAACGACACCGACGAATGGGACGCCGTCCCCATCACCATCACCGCCGCAATCCCCAACAACAACGCCTGCTCCCCCGGCTTCAACCTCCCGCTCGACACCATCGTCGCCGGCACCAACGTCGGTGCCACCAACGACGGCACGACCACCTGCGGCGGCACCACCACCAACCACGATGACGTCTGGTACCGCTTCACCGCCCCCTATACCGCCAACTACCGCCTCGAAACCCTCAGCGGCGGCACGCTCGCAGACACCGTCCTCTCCGTGCACACCGCCTGCCCCGGCACCGCGGCCAACTCCATCGCATGCGACGACGACAGCGGCACCCTCAACCTCTCCACGCTGACCTTCAGCGGCGTTGCCGGAACCACCTACCGCGTCCGCGTCGGTGGCTTCAACAGCACCAACGGCACCTTCAACCTCCTCGCTTCGCTCGCTCCCCCCGCCAACGACAACTGCGTCAACGCCGCTCCCATCAGCCTCGGCACCGTCTCCGGGAGCAACCGTGGCTCAACCAACGACGGCGACACCAACTGCGGAGGTTCTTCCGCCACCACCGGCTCGGACGTCTGGTACTCCTTCACCCCAACCTGCACCAACTTCTACACGTTCGACACCGAAGGCACCACCAGCCTCACCGACACCGTGATCTCCATCCACTCCGGTTGCCCCGCAACCCCTGCCAACACCATCGCCTGCAATGACGACGGCGGCACCGGCTTCCTCTCCCGTATCGAGCAGTTCCTGAACTCCGGGACCACCTACTACGTCCGCGTCACCGGCTACGCCGGTACCGAGGGCGAGTTCGATCTCAACCTCTCCGCGCTCGAGTCCAATGACGACTGCGGCCGCCCGCAGACCGTTGCGACCGAAGTCCCCACGCCCTTCTCCACCTGCACCGCCAGCTCCAGCAGCGTGAACACCGAGAGCGGCTGCCGCTTCGGTTCCAACAACACCGTCGGCCCCGACGTCTGGTTCCGCTGGACCGCCACCTGCACCGGCACCGCCACCGCATCCGTCTGCGGCGCATCCTTCGACACCACCATGGTCGTCTACAACAGCCGTTGCCCCGGGGTCCTTGGCAGCACCCGCCTCGCCTGCTCCGACGACCGCTGCGGCGACGACGCCTCGGCCTCCTTCGCCGCGGTCGCTGGCAACACCTACCTCATCCGCGTCGGCGGCGCAACCAACGCCTTGTTCGCGCAACGCGGCAGCGGCTTCCTCACCGTCACCTGTGCGACCCCCTGCCCTTGGCACGTCGACGGTTGCTTCAGTGACTACAACGAAGACGAAGGCATCGATGGCGACGACGTCATCGCGTTCTTCAGCGACTGGGACTCGGCCCAGAGCTGTGCAGACGTAAACCAGGACGGTGGCGTCGACGGCGACGACGTCATCGCCTTCTTCGGTGCGTGGGACGCCAACGGCGTCGGCTTCCCCGGCTGCTAAGTCACTAACCCGCTACTAAGAACCCAACACCCTTCGCGGCTCCCGCCCTCACCGGCGGGAGCCGCTTTCGTTCCGTCGCCAACAAAAAACCCGGCGGCCGCCAGGGCCACCGGGCTCTTTATTCACCATCCGTCATCACTCAGCGACGACGACGACGCCCAGCCAACACCAAACCCGCAAGCGGCACAAACGCCGCCGGAGCCGGCACCGCGTTGATCGTCGCTACAAAGTTTGCCACCCCGAACGCGCCGCCACCAAACGAAAACTGGCTCCACGAAGAGCCGCTGTAAAACGCCGCGTTATTGGTGTAGAAGCCGACGGGCTGGCCGAAGGCCGACGCGCACTGAAAGCCGAAGCTGCCGTCGCTATCGAAGTTGCTCACGCCCACCGACCAACCGACGTTGTTGAACCCGCCAGCCGTCACCACACCCGGCAACGGAATCGTGACGTTGAAGAAGGCCGGAACACCCAGCTCCGAGGTGTCCGGCAGGTTTACGCTCACGGTCGTGGCGTACAGCTCCGCGCCCGAGCCGAAGTCAAAGCGCGCGGGGTCCCCGTCGTGGAACGAGAACATCAGGTTCGTCGAACCCTCTCGGTTGCTCCCCGTCAACGCCAGCCCCAGCGTGATGCTCTGCAACCCGACCGGCGCATCGGCCCCAAACCCGAACCACCCGCTGTCCGCGTACCGCACCGTCGACGGAGTAGTCGAGCTAAACGGCGTGAAAAAGCCGTTGTCGAACGTGCTCTGAAAGACCGTCGTCCCCGACGCCGACGTCACAACCCCAGCCCAAAGCGCAAGAACTGCACAGCAACGAATCCGCATGGTTCTCTCCTCTTGATCCCAGGTCGCGGCCAGATTCACGTCCGGCCTTCTGGTCCCCAATCGTAAACCCGATTCCCCAAACCGTCACCTCCGATCCTCCTACCTCCGCGAACCCATGAAAACGCCGGCAGATTTTTAGCCAGAATGATACCAAACAGAGCTTGACCGAACAAAAGGCGTTTGATAGGATTCCGGTATGATAGCCCGAATTCAGTCCTATCTCCTCCTCGGCATCGATGCCCTCCCCTGCGAGATCGAGGTCGACTTCGATGAAAAGGCCCCTCCCCGCGAGAACGGGGCACCCCCGCCGACCATCCTCGTCGGCCTCCCCGATGCCGGCGTCAAGGAATCCCAGGAACGCGTCCGCAGCGCCATGTTCAACACCGGGTTCTCCTACCCCAACGGCCGGGTCGTCATCAATCTCGCCCCCGCGGATGTCCGCAAGGAGGGGCCCGTCTACGACCTCGCCATCGCCGTCGGCCTACTCGTCGTCTCGGGCATCGTGCCGAGCCCCGAGCCCGACTCCCAGCGACCCCGCCGCGTCACCGCGCCCCGCCGTCAGCCCACCCTCTCTGACTCGCTCCGCCACGCCCCCTTCAATCCCGACCCCGCCTCCGCGGTCTCCGATATCTGCGTCGTCGACGCCGAGCCGGTCCCCCTCGACTATCGCCGGTACCTCTTCGCCGGCGAACTCGCGCTAGACGGCCGCCTCCGTCCCATCAAGGGTGTCATCGCCCTCGCCGCGATGGCCCGCGCACGCGGGTTCCAGGGCGTGATCGTCCCGGCTCCCAACGCCGCCGAGGCATCGGTCGTCGAAGGCCTCGAAGTCCACGGTGCTCGCACACTCGCCGAAGTGATCGGTTGGCTCACCGGCCGCCTCGCCGCCGAGCCTGCCCCCGCCCCAGATGTGCTCGGTCTCCTCCACAACGCCGCCCCCGCCGTCGACTTCGCCGACGTCCGAGGCCAGGAAGCCGTCAAACGCGCCATCATCATCGCCGCCGCTGGTTCCCACAACCTTCTCATGCTCGGCCCCCCCGGCAGCGGCAAAACCATGATGGCCAAGGCCCTCCCCGGCGTCCTTCCTCCCCTCTCGCCCGACGAAGCCATCGAGATCACCCGCATCTACTCCGCCGCGGGCATGCTTCCCACCGGCCAGGGGCTCATCACCGCCCGCCCTGTTCGCTCGCCCCACCATACCGCGAGCACCGCCTCCATCGTCGGCGGTGGGGCAGTCCCCCGCCCCGGCGAGATCTCCCTCGCCCATCGCGGCGTCCTCTTCCTCGACGAACTCCCCGAGTTCCCCCGCGACGCCCTCGAAGCCCTCCGCCAGCCCCTCGAAGACCACGTTGTCACCATCGCCCGTTCCCACAGCGCGGTCCGATTCCCCGCCAGCCTCATGCTCATCGCCGCTATGAACCCGACCCCAAAGGGCGACATGCCCGTCGGCGAAGTCGGCAAGATCGCCATGGACCGCTACCTCTCCAAACTCTCCGGTCCGCTCCTCGACCGTATCGACATCCACGTCGAAGCCCCCGCCGTCGCCTGGCAAGAGCTCTCCCGCGGCGCCCGCGGCAACTCCACCCCCAGCCGCTGCGAATCCACCGCATCCATGCGCGAGAAGGTGCTCGTCGCCCGCGATCGCCAGCACGCACGCCAGGGCCCGACCACCACCAACTCCCGCCTCTCCGGTCGCCAACTCGATTCCTTCGCCCGCCTCGACGAAACGTCTCTCGCAGTCCTCGGACAATCCATGACCCAACTCGGACTCTCCGCTCGCGCGTACGACAAGATCCGTCGCGTCGCCCGCACCATCGCCGACGTCGACGGTTCCGAAACCGTGCAGTTGCACCACATCACCGAGGCAATCGGGTACCGTCTCCTCGACCGCAAGTAACCGCACATCACTCCTTCGACACACGCCTCCCGACGCCCCGCCCCCCGCGAGTCGACAACCGCCCACCAACTTCGGAGTACCCCGCCGTGGAACAGACCGTCACCCTGCACCGAGTGCTCAAAGCACCCGCCTCCCGCGTCTACCGCGCCTTCCTCGACCCCCGCGCGATGATCAAGTGGATGCCACCCCACGGCTTCGTCGGAGAAGTTCACGCCATCAACCCCGTGGTCGGCGGTGAATACCGAATGAGCTTCACCAACTTCAGTACCGGCCACTCCCATTCCTTCGGCGGCACGTACGTCGAACTCACCCCCGACCGCTGCCTCCGCTACCTCGACCGCTTCGACGATCCCTCACTCCCGGGCGAAATGCGCATCACCATCCGCCTCGACCCCGTCGCCTGCGGCACCCAGCTCACCATCATTCAGGAAGGCATCCCCGCCGCGATCCCCGTCGAGTTCTGTTACCTCGGCTGGCAGGAGTCCCTCGCGATGCTCGCCCAACTCGTCGAACCCGAAATTCCCGGTCCGCCCCAGGCGTGATGTTCGACCCCAACCTCAAAACCGCTTGTGCGACGCCCGCCCCTCCGGCGCCTTCACCCCCAAAATCGCCCGCGCCAAGTCGATATCCGCCGGACGCGTGATCTTGATGTTCCTCGCCTCCCCGTCCACCACAACCACCCGCTCCCCCAGCCGCTCCACCAACGTCGCGTCATCCGTGCTGCTCAAGTCGCTCTGCCCATACGCCCGCCGCAACAGCCCAACCTCAAACACCTGCGGCGTCTGAACCAGCATCAACCCCGCCCGATCCGGCGTCTCCTTCACCACCCGCAGAGGCTTCTTCGATGACTCCGAAATCCCCAGAATCGCGGCAACCGCATCATCCCCCCCAAACTTCTCCCCCGTCTCCACAACCCGCTTCACAGTGTCCGAAATCGCAACCGCCGGAACAACCGCCGGAAACTTCGCCGCAGCGTCAAAGATCCGGTGCAGCAACTCAAAGCTCACACACGGCCGCGCCGCATCGTG
>JBEIUO010000181.1:0-5783 GCA_040374335.1 Phycisphaeraceae bacterium | reverse complement strand
GGCAGCGTCTTGGTGCGTCGGAGCCGGATTTGAGGCCGCGGAGCGTGTATCCGCAGCCTTTGCAGTGGTCGTGCTCGCGGTGGGTCCAGAAGCGGTACGCGAAGGCCCAGAAGAAGAACCCCGAGACCGCGAGCGGGCCCCACACGGGGATTCTCGCGTACCACCAGGTGGGATACGAGGCCCACTCGAAGATGGTGTTCACGCCGGTACCGCCCTTCATCCACGCGGACCAGTTCCCGCGGGGTGCATCGTCGCGTTCAATGTTCAGCCTTCCGGCGGTGAGGTAGACCTTGGTTCGCGGCGTCGAAACGCCGGCCCACGTGACGACGGAGAGAACCGAAGCGCCCAGGATCGCGGCGAAGATCACGGCCGCGAGCAGGGCGACGAGTCGTCGTCTTCGTCGTTCTCGCGTGACGCGTTCGGGGTCTGACATCAGGGAAGCGTACTCCTCGGTGGCACAATGCGCCACGCGGCGTGCGGTGTTCCGGTGTTCAGTTGGCGGGAGCGGGCGGCCCGGCGGTCGCGGGGGACTCTCGCTCCGTCGCACTGGGCTTCTCGGGGGGTGATATCATGGTCGTTCCGGCAAGGAGGCTTTCATGGACCGAGCTCTCGTCAAGACCGCCGTCGCACTGCTTGTACTCGCGAACGCCCGCGGCGTTATTGCTCAGGAGTCCTCGCAGCCCGAGCGATCCCCCCGGGATCTGACCGAAGTCCCCGTCGCCCCGAACAAGCCCGCGGTGCAGCCCTCGGCCATCCCGACGGTGCCCGGCCTGGGCGCGGCGACCTACAACGTCCCGGGTCGCCGGTTCCTCCCCGAGGGGACCTTTCTGACCGGCCTTTCGGGCACGTTGATCCGGACCTCGAAGAACGACATCGTCTTCCTCCCCGAGGAGCCCTCGAAGGACAAGGCAAGCGAGCCGGCTTCGCAGCCGTTCGTCCTCGTGCCTTCGCAGAAACTGGCGCAGCTCGATGCCGCAACGAAGGCACTGGACGCAACGACGCGTGTGAACATCTCCGGGCAGGTCTTCGTCTATCGTGATCGCCAGTATTTGCTGACGAGCGCGTACGCGGTGAAGCCCAACGTGGTGCAGCCGGAGCCCGCACCCGCGACGGACGATGTGCCGGCGGATGCGCCCAAGGCCGAGCCGGCAAACGACCCGCGCGTCGACGACCTCATCCGCGAACTCGAGAGTGAGCGGGGCACCGAGCGGCTGCTCGATCCCGGCACCGTTCCGACACCGACCGCGCCGGACGCTGCGGACGATCCCGAAAAGCACCCGCTCGCGAACGAGGGAACGCTTTTGTCCAACAAGCGTGGCAGGCTTGTGAGGCTCCGCGAGCTCGGTGGTCGACTCGCGTTTGCCTTCGACAACGACCTCAACAGCCCGACCGCGAAGCCGATGGTGATCGTGCCGTGCGCGATGCTGAAGTCGATGGAAGAGACCGCGGCCAGCCGCGGCGACTCGCTCTCGTTCAACGTCAGCGGCCGGGTGCTGGTGTACGAGGGGCGGAACTACCTGCTGCCCGCGTTCTTCCAGGTCCGCCAGCCGGGCGACATCAAGCCGTTGCAGTGAGTCTCGCTCGGATCGCGTCGAGCACCTCGTCCACCGAAATGCGGGCCATCAGTGCCGCGCCGACCGTCGCGTTCTTGTGATCCATGTCGTCGGTGGGGGAGACGTGCTGCAGCACATCGCGTTCGCGCGCGTAAGGTCCGACGCGGTTGACGCGGGTGGGCCCGAAGAGCGCGACGACCGGACGGTCAAAGCCCACGGCGATGTGGAGCGCCGCGGAGTCGTTCGCCACGACGCAGGCCGCGTGCGAGAGGAGCTCCATCAACTGCGCGAGGCTTGTGGCCCCGACGAGATCGACCACGCCCGGACCTGCCGCGGCGGAGCGGAGCAGGGGGCCGATCTGATCCCGCTCGGACTTTGCGCCCACGAGCACGCAGGTGACTCCCTGTGTGCGGAGCGCCTCGGCCACCGCGGCGAATCGCTCCGCGGGCCACTGCTTCCCCGGCCAACGACTGGTGGGGGCGAGCACGACGTAGCGGGAGAGGCCTTGGGATGCGGCGAAGCCGTCCGCGGCGGGGGGCACGTAGAGCCGCATCTCGTCGGGGCTGCGCCGGGCGTCGAGCCCGAGGGCTTCGACGAGCGAGAGCATGCGGTCGACGGTGTGATGTTCGATGGATCCGGGGACGCGCTTGGTGTAGGCGATCGGGGCGCACTCGCGGGCGTCGGAGTGACCGACGCGGATCTTCGCGCGTGTGGCCCACGCGAAGAGCGCGCTGCGGGCGAGGCCCTGGCAATCGAGCACGAGGTCGTAGCGGGGCTGCTTGAGCGTGGCGAGGAAGCCGGCGATCGCGGGGATGTTCAGCGAACGCGTCCAGCGGCCGAAGTCGGCGCGCGGGAACTTGAACACGTGCGAGAGCGCGGGGTGCGCGATGATGACGTCGGCGAAGGAGTCCTGGACGAGCCAGTCGATCCGGGCGCTTGGGAACGCGGCACGAAGCGCAACCAGCACGGGCACCGAACGCGCGACGTCCCCCAGGGCACTCGGGCGGATGATGAGGATGCGTTCGGGGTCGGGCATCGGAGGGGAGGATAGCGGTTCCCCTGCCGCGATCCTAGACCGGCTCCGGCCGAGCGAGGGTCACGGACGGTCGCGGCCGCGGACTCCATGCAAGGTGCCGTCTATCGGAAAGCCATCACCCCACATCGGGAGGGGGACCACCACTCCGTGGTGAAAGAAGTTTGGCTCCCCGGGGAGCAAGTCGGCTTTGATCTGGATCGTGCCCGAGAGGTCCGACCAGATCACGGGGACCGGGACGCGATCGTCGCAGCAACTGCCGCGGCCTTGAGGCCATTCAGGGAGCGTGTACACGGTGTTCTGATGTACGAGGCCTTTCTGTGAAGGAAACACGATATCTGAAAGCCGTTGGAGCTGGAACTGTGAGGCTCCCTGCTGCGTTCTGCGGTTCCAGTACTCCGGGGTAGCAAACGTGGTCTCGGCGAGGGAGAAGTCGCTAGACCAGTTCGTGGGTGAGTCCGTCCGCTTGTCGGCTGGCCGAGACGGAGCGAAAGCGATGCGACGGATCGTTTCGTCACTCCCCAAAAGATGGTGGTAGTAGATGGCGTTGCCAAACCAACTTCCGGCACGCAGATCTCGTCCGTTGAGGGTGGCGGTCTGCCATGGTCCTTCGGAATAGCGTGAGTAGATGGGCGCGAATACGCAGGGCGGGAGATCCCGCCAATCTGCTGCGTATTGCTGAATGAGAGTTGCGAGCTGGCGGGCGTTCGATACGGCCGCATTGGTTGAGGCGCGGGCCTTGACCTTGGCGAGTGCGGGGAGTGCCAAAGACACCAAGATCGCTACGATTCCTAGACAGACCAGCAACTCGGGCATGCTAAAGGCGCGGTTGAGGGGCCGTGCCGGGAGTATCCCTTTCATAGTTGACATGGTACCCCCCCCCGTCGGTACGATGCCAAGGTAAGCATCAACAAAGGAGCAAAAAGATGATCCAGAACGGCGAAGGCAGACGGTGGGCGATGGTCCTGTTCGCGATCTGCAGCGCGACGGGTGCCAGCGTGGCGGGTTGCTGGGACCTTGTGGCGCAGAACGAAGAGGTCCCGATCTGTCAACAGGGGGCTGCTTGCTACATGTTGTGTGCGAACCACCCCGGCGATTGGGAGGAAGGCACCATGTGCGAGTTGCCGATCTCGACCGGGAGCACGAATGTGGTTTGTGTGAACGGGACCGCGACGGTTGATCAGTTCGGACGGTGTCACTGCACGCACAACATTGGCGGCTATGTTACGATTCAGGTCGGGATCCCGATGTGCCTGAAGACCTGCGCCGATTCCACCCCTGGGCCGGGCGGCGAAGAGTGAAACGGACGACATGACGGAGGAGGAGCTCGAGTGACTCGCATCCTCATCGTGCTTGCGGGCTGTTGTTCGGTGTTGCTGTACGAACAGACCGAGCCTCGTCAGCGGGCACAACCGGCTCAGGCCGGCGTTGTCATGGTCGAATCGTACCCGTTTGGCCGCTTTGTGACACCGCCCCCGCCGGAGATCGATGCAGTGCTGACGAGCATCGAGGGGCTCCCAACTGTGGGCGGCAGTTGGCGGTCTATGAGCCGCAACCGGTTGTACTTCGACGGCCGAGATCGATTCCGGCTGGAAACGCTCTCGCTGGTGAGCGGTGGCCCGGAGGAACTTCGAACGGCTGTGGTGCTGTATTCCCCGGAGTCGACGTGCGAAGCGACCAGCATTGGCGGCAATCACGCTCGCCTCGTGGAAGCGGAGGAGCTCTCCGCGCAGGATCACGCGAAGGTCCTCGCCGAAGGGCGGACGCCTCTTGATCGCACATTTGCAAGTAAGATGGGGTATCTGGCTCTGTCGCGGTACTGCCGCAAGCGTCTCGGGGAGGCTCGAGACGTGGAGCGTAAGACGCCCAGCCAAGGGTTCGAGTTCCTTTCCAGCCGCTCCGCGCAGGTTGCTGTTCTCATGGATCTGCAGTCGGGCACGATGGCGGAAGTTCGACTCCTCGATGCTCCGGATGCGACCGTCGTTTATCGTTTCGAGGGTCTCCTCCCGCCCGTTCCGGGTGTTCCAGCGCATCCCGCCAAGCAAGTTTCGTGGCGAATGCCCGGCCGCAATCTTGCAGGAGAACTGATGCCCACTGAAGCGGCCGAACGACAGTTCGAGCCGGCCATCGAGATCTACACGGCGGCGTCCACGCCGACGGTTGATCGAACCTGGTTCGAATGGTCATCGGTTGCACATCGAGTGACCCGTCCCGATGGCAGCAGGCTGCGCCACGATGAGCAGACGGGCGCAGCCGTTCCGGCCCGGGCGAGCGATTCGGCTGCTACTCGGTCCGCGACGCGGGGGTGGAGTGCAACCAAGTCGGTACTCGCGCTGGGGCTTACATCTCTCCTGCTCGGCGTTGTCGAGTATGTACGCCGCAAGCGTGCAGGAGGGGCGGCTTGAGCCGACGCAGGTATCGACTCGATCTGGTGCTCGCCTCGCTGATCGCGATCGTGTGGGCGTGGAGCGCGATGGCTAAGTTGCTGGACTTGGCGTCCTTCGAAGAAACGGTTCGCGCCCACGGTGTTCTCGAAGAGCCAGTCGTCGCAGTGGTGTGGCTTGTCCCGCTGATTGAACTTGTCGCCGCCTTCGCGACATTGCCGAGGTTGGGAGAGTTGAGTCGAAAGGGGCTCACCGCTTCCCTCGTGCTCGTGGTACTTCTGTCCGTGTACCTTGCATGTGTTCCACGAGAGTCGCTGGAAACGGTTGGGTGCGGGTGCCACGGTGGCACGGGTGTGACGACAGTGCTCGGCGTTCCGATTAGGACAGCGCTGCTGCTGGCGAACGCCGTTTTCATGGCCCTGCATGGGGTTGCGTTCGCGTGCAGTGGTCATCCGTCATCGCCCACGGAACGCAACAGGCGGGCCGTACGAGTCTGAACGCTGCCCAAGCTGTGCTCGGGCCACGGCCATGACATCGAGGGGCGATCCTCTTACCCCACAACCGCCGACAGCACCTCGCCGACCGTCGTGACGCCCGAGCGTACCTTGGTTACGCCGTCGTCGATCAGCAGGCTCAGATTGCCACCGGCACGCGCCATCGACGCGATCTCCGGGCCGGACTTGCGTTCCATGATCCCGTGCCGCAGCACGTCGTCCACGCACAGAAGTTCGTAGACGCCCAGCCGTCCACGGAAGCCGGTTCCGCGGCACTGCCGGCATCCGACGCTCTTCATCATCCGGTCGCCCGCCACGG
>JBEIUO010000844.1:0-1114 GCA_040374335.1 Phycisphaeraceae bacterium | reverse complement strand
TTGTGACGTTCTCGAAGAGCTTCCCGTTCTGGGGGGTGCTGATGCTCAATCGCGGGGGGATGGCGAGTCATGGTGGGATGGTGGGGGTGGCGATCGCGTGCGTGTTTATCGCGACTCGGAAGACCGAGAGCGGAGTGAGACCGGGGATATTGCACCTGTTCGATCTGTGCGCGCTGACGTGCACTCCTGGGCTGGGGCTTGGTCGTTTGGCGAACTTCGTGAACGGAGAGTTGCTGGGGAGGGTTGTTGCTCCGCCGGGGACGAAAGGGCCGTGGTGGAGCGTGCAGTATCCGCAGGAGGTGTTGGAGGGGCATGCGCCGAAGCTGACGAACGAGCAGGCGACGTCGTTGCTTGGGGTGTGCGACACGCACGCGCCGGGTTTGCCATTTGAGCAGGCGTATTCAAGGTTGCTCGATCTGATCCACCATGGGCCGGCGGCACGGAAGGCGGAGATCGTGGAGGCGTTGACGCCGCTGATCTCGTCGCGGCATCCGTCGCAGCTTTACCAGTGCTTCGCGGAGGGGATCGTGCTGGGGGCGGTGCTGTGGTTCATCTGGAGGCGTCCGCGGAAGCCCGGCGTGATCGGGGGGTGGTTTCTGGTGGTGTACGGGGTGGGGCGGATTGCGACGGAGTTCTGGAGGTTGCCGGACGCGGATCTGGTGGTGCAGCGGATCGCCGGGCTGAGCAGGGGACAGTGGCTGAGTGTGGTCATGATTGCGGCGGGGGCGGCGATGCTGGTGGTTGCGGCGCGGCGGGGGGTGGCGAAGATGGGCGGGTGGGGGGCCGGTACACTCGGGGCATGAGCAAGGACGAGCGAGGCGGACGAGCGGAGCGGGTGTGCGCGTGGTTGGCGGCGGGGGCGGTGTTGCTGCTCTTTGTGGCGGCGAGCATCCAGAAAATCTGGGGCGTGGACACGTGGTGGCAGATGGCTGCGGGGCGGTACTTTGTGGAGCAGCGGACGTTTCCGCTGAACGATGTGCTGTCGTACTCGGCCGCGGGGAATGAGTGGATCGAGGTGCGGTGGGTCTTCTGCGTATTGATGCACGGATTGTGGTCGGTGGGTGGGGCGGGCGCGCTCATCGGGATGCAGGTGGTGCTGATGGGGGTTGCGTGG
>JBEIUO010000239.1:0-4993 GCA_040374335.1 Phycisphaeraceae bacterium | reverse complement strand
GGTGCGGGTACCCGCGCCGCCGGACCCGGTGTACGGGCTGCCCGTGGTGCGGTGCCGGTGCGGGGTGTGCCATGTGCGCAGCCGCGAGAACCAGAAGACGATGCTGGGTGTGATGGGGGCGTACGCGAAGCTCGTGTTGCGGATGGTGGCGCTGGCGGTGTTCGTGGGGATCCCGTGCTTATCGCTGGTGGGGATAGGGACGGACTTGTGGAGCGGGTGGATCCGGGGGGAGGCGTTTAGGGAGAATCTGCGCAGGGTGGCGGAGAACGACGTGGACGTTCTCGTGGTGAGCGCGATGATGGCGTTGCTCGCGGGGGGTGTGTGCGCGTGGCTGCTGCGGTACCGCGCGGCGTACGTGCGGACGCTGATGTTCGGCGCGGTGATGCTGATCTCGAGCGTGTTCATCGGGTTGACGGAGTCGGTCCGGCAGGGCACGGCCTTGGATGTCGCGAGGTATGGGCGGGCGTTGGTGGTGCTGTGCGGGTGGTCGGTGCTGGTGTGCGCGGTCTTTGGTGTGGTGTCGGTGTGTGCGGACGCGGTGTTGCGGCTGGGGGTTTTCCAACCTCGGATGGCGACCAGGCTGGCGAAGGCGCGGAGGAAGCGAAGATGACAGCGGAGCAGGTGGAGTCGCGGGCCGAGTCGCGGGAGCGTGTTGGCGTGGTGGCGGGGTATCGCCCGTGCATCAAGTGCGGGTTCGCGCTCGAGGGACAACCGGTGGAGCGGGAGCCGCACTATCGGCTGCTGATGATTTTCTGCCCGGAGTGCGGCGCACCGTCGCCGGTGCAGGAGTACCCGGTGCTGGGGTCGTGGGGTCGGCGGCTTGGGGCATTGTGCCTGGCGGTCTGGATCATCGTGCTGATCGGGGTGTTCGCGGGGTATGTGGGCGGGCAGGTCGGGATCGTGGCTGGATTCATGGAGAGCGCCCGGCGTGCGAACGCGGACGCGATCGCAGTGGAGCATCTTGACTGGTTCCGGGCGAGCGGCGAGGCGGAGCGGTTGGCGGCGTTGCAGAACCCGCCGGCCGGGTTCAATGCGGCGCAGTTCGTGGCGACGATCCAGGGCGGGAACTTCTTCTCGCCGATCAACGTGGAGTGGTGGAACACCACCGGGAAGTCGGCGTTTGAGCCCCGTCACTGGCGGGACACGACCTCGATGATCTCGTTCGTCGGATTGGGTCTGTTCGGGGGCTTGGGCGGGGCGTTCTTTGCAACGGCCATGCCCGGAGCTCGCGGGTGGAAGCGGTTTGTCGTGCCGGTGCTCGCGAGCGGGTTTGTCGCGGGGTTCACGGTCTTGGTGCTTTATGAGATGACCAGCAAGTGGACCTGGGGGTGGTACGTGACTTCGCCGGCGGACTACGGGACGAGCGCGATGATCGCTGCGGCGGATGCCTGCCCCAACTCGCTCTCGTATGTGGCGGTGGCGTTCGCGGCGGTGTGCGGGTGCGTGGGCGCGGTGATCGGTAGGCCGATCATCCGGTTTGCGGCGCGGCTGCTGGTTCCGCCGTCAAGGCTGCACCTGGTGGAGTTCCTGTGGTCGGCGGACGGGAAGCGGCTTCCGGGTCGGCGGTGATGTGAACGAAGGGCGTTAGAGCCGCGAGCGTTCGAGGCGTCCTCGCATCTCCGCGGGCATTTCGACCTTGCGGGCGTTGGGGTAGTCGTAGACGACGATGGTTCCGGCGCCGAGGGCGGCGACGTCGCTGAGTTTCTCGCTGATGACTTCGTGCTCGAGGGTGAAGCGATCGGATTCGATGGAGACGAGGCGCGAGGTGACCTTCAGGGTGTCGGGGAACTCGACGGGGCGACGGAAGCGGCAGTTGACGTTTTGGAGGATGAATCCGATGCCGTTGCGGGCGGGGTCCATGCGGTCCCAGCCGATGCCTCGGAGGAACGCGATGCGCGATGACTCCATGTAGCGGAAGTAGACGACGTTGTTCACATGGCCGAGGGCGTCCATTTCGCCCCAAGCGACGGGGATGGAGATGTGGGGAGCGCGGAGGAGTTGGGCGAGGTCGTGGGGCATGGTGCGTCGCGATGCTGTGGAGGTGCGAGTCTGTCGGCGTTGGATCGGAAGTTTACTGGGCTAGGCGGCCTGCAGGGGGATGGCGGGTTTGGCCTTTGCCGCGCGGCGGGGGAGGGGTTGGCCGGAGGAGAGTTTGAAGAGAAGTTCGCA
This sequence comes from Phycisphaeraceae bacterium, assembly GCA_040374335.1. GTDB lineage: Bacteria > Planctomycetota > Phycisphaerae > Phycisphaerales > UBA1924 > JBEIUO01. The sequence continues at coordinate 2,824 of JBEIUO010000239.1, read as the reverse complement.
GCTTCGGCGGGCGACGTCGAGGGTTTTGCGGCGGCGGTCCTGATCGGCGACGGTGGGGTTTTCGGGGAGCGGGGAGAGGGTGCGGAGTTCGGCGGCGGATTCGAGCATGGCTTCCGCGGCGAGGAGGCGGTTGCGGTCGTCGGCGATTTCCTGGAGGTCGGCGAGGAGTTGTTTGATTTCGGGAGACTTGATGTAGGCGACGAGGGCGGCGATGGAGACGCCGAGTTGCCTCGCGATTTGGGGGATGGAATGTTGGCGGGTGAGGAAGAGGGTGAGGAACGCGTCTTGATCGATGAGTTTGGTGTTCATGCCTCGAACATAACGGGGAGCGGGCGGGGATCAAGAGGCGAGTGACGGCGAGTTTGGGTCCACTGACAGCAGTATGTCAGTTTGGCGTACGATTTCAGGGGGAAGTGTGGGGAGCGGCGGAGGAAGGCAGCAGCGAATGGGCAATGGGACATGGAAAGAGGGGGATGGGGAGGGGGTGATACGAGATCTGAGATTTCAGATTTCAGATTTCAGAGTTCAGAATTCAGAGTGTTGGGTGTGGAGTGGGGCGTTGTGTCGCCATAGGTGCAAGAAAACACCCCGCTGGATGCGGGGTGCTTGGGGTGTGATTTGGTTGTTGGTTTGGAGTTAGTTCTCGAGGATTCGCAGAGCGAGGCCGTGTTCGGTGAGGCGTTCTTTGATTTCCTTCAGCGAGGTTGCGCCGAAGTTCTTGACGCCCATGAGTTCGGCCTCGGTGTGGCTGGCGAGGTCGCCGAGGGTCTGGATGCTGAGGAGCTGGAGCGCCTTGCGTGCACGGACCGAGAGCTGGAGGTCCGACACGGGCTTGGCGAGGACGGCTTCCTGGCCGGTGCCCTTGTACTGCTCGATGAGGGCGCGGCGGGCCTGGCGGTGGGCGTCTTCGAGGCCCTGGCCGAGCTTGAGGCCCTTGACGCTGAGCATCTTCTTGATTTCGACCAGGCTGCTCTCGCCGAAGTTCTTGTAGCTGAGGAGTTCGGCCTCGGTGACGCGGAGGAGGTCGCCGAGGGTGCGGATGTTCATCTTCTTGAGGCAGGTACGGGCCCGGACGGAGAGCTCGAAGTCGGTGACGGGGGTGTCGAGGAGGGCCTTGCGCTTGAAGATGTCGCGGTCCTGCTCTTCCTCGATGACCATCTCGCGGCTGGCCTGCACGTCCTTCATGAAGAGGCGGGCGCGGAGGTGGTTGGGGTAGGTATCGAGGACCTGGCGGAGGCAGCGCTCGGCGGAGGCGTACTCGCCGCGGTCCTCGTACATGACCGCGAGGTTCATGAGGGCGTTGACGAGGGGGGGCTGCACGGCGATGCAGCGCTCGTAGAACGCGAGGGCTTCGTCTTCTTCGCCGACGAGGTCGAGGCCGTAGGCGAGGCCGAAGAGTGCTTCGGCGGACTGGGGGTCGGAGGCGACGGCGCGGCGGTACTCGGAGATCGCCTTCATGCGGTCGCCGGCCTGGTCGGCGCGCTTGGCGTCGGCGACGAGGCGCATGGCGGTCTGCTGATCGCGGCGGTTGGTATCGGAAACGCCGATCATCGTGTCGAGCGGATCGTGTGCCATGGAAAGAGAATCTCCTGACGGACAGCAAGCGGCGATGGTCGGTTCACCCGACCCGAACGCCGCGGCCTTTCGTCCGTCGGTGCTGGGTCGTGATGATAGCCGGGAAATGGAGGGAAATGCGGGGGCGGGGCCCGCAACAACAAAACCCGAACATGCTACAGTGTGGGCGTGAACACAGAACCCGCGACGGAATCATGGACGACCCGGAAGTTGCTCTCGTGGATGGGGCAGGCCTTTACGAAGAAGGGGCTGGAGAGTCCGCGGCTGCTGTCGGAGATGCTGATGGCGCACGTGGTGGGGTGCGATCGGCTGAAGCTGTATCTGGATCCGGATCGGCCGGCGAGCCCGCTGGAGCGGGAGATGCTGCGGGATCTGGTGGGGCGTGCGCTCAAGCACGAGCCGGTGCAGTATCTGGTGGGCGAGGGGTGGTTCTTCGGGATGCCGTTCAAGGTGGATCGGCGGGTGCTGATCCCGAGACCGGAGACGGAGACGATCGTGGAGTACGTGCTGCAGCGGCATCGGGCGGCGCACGGGATCGGGAATCAGGATGGGGGCGGGTTGCTGATCGCGGACATCTGCACGGGATCGGGGTGCATCGCGATTGCGCTGCTGAAGAACTTCACGGGTGCGCGGGCGGTGGCGACAGACATCAGCGCGGACGCGTTGGAGGTTGCCGCGGAGAATGCGAGGCGGCACGGGGTGAGCGATCGGATGGAGTTTGTGCGTGGGGATTTGCTGAAGGCGCTGGAGGCGAATCCGGCGGCGTACGGGGCGGGGTGCTTTGACTATGTGGTGTCGAATCCGCCGTACATCCCGGACTATGAGTGGGGCGCGGTGGAGCCGAACGTGAAGGACCACGAGCCGCACCTGGCGCTGCGGGGTGGGGCGGATGGGTTGGATTTGATCAGGCCGCTGGCGGCGGGTGCGCCGGGGTTGCTCAAGTCGGGTGGCAAGGTGCTGATCGAGGCGGCGGATGCGCACGCGTCGGTTGCGCTGGAGCTGGTGGCGGAGCAGCGGCTGATGACGGAGGCGAAGATCCTGAAGGATTTTGAGGGGCGGAACCGGGTGATCGTGGCGCGGCGGGTGTAGGCGCTGATCAGCGGGTGAGTGCCTTGCGGACTTCTTCGATGAGGCGTTCGACCTGGAAGGGTTTGAAGAGAACGCTCTGGAGGCCTTCCTGCGAGGCGCGGACGATGGAGTGGTGAGGGTCGGAGCCGAAGCCGGTGATGATGATGACGGGGGCCTTTGG
>JBEIUO010000262.1:0-4800 GCA_040374335.1 Phycisphaeraceae bacterium | reverse complement strand
TGCGCACCGTGCGGGCCGGCACGGACGTGCCGTCGATGCGCACCACCGCGTCGGCTACGGTCGATGCGGTCCACGCACCATTCGCCTCGGGGCTCCATGCGCCGCCGTGCGGAGCGAAGGTGTACGCCACTCGCCATGTGGATGCATCGCGCCGGATGCGGTCGATGCGGACCGGAGTGAGCGACTCCTGGCCTCGTGTGACGATGAGATCGTCGAGCCCGAATGAACTCTCGTCGAGGGTCTCGGCGTTTGCGTAATCCACCCGAACCACTAGGGCGTCGGGCGTTGCCCACGCGTCGGGGCTCGACGCACTCGCTATCACCGTGACCCTGGCGCCGATGGTTCTGCCCCTCGTGCTGTTGCCGGCAAGGTCGATCGCGCGTCCATCGACGAGTGTGATGCTGTGCATGCCATGGGCGATCTCGCCGGTCAGAATGTACCGGGCTGTCCAGGATCCATCGCTTTCACGGCTCACTGACATGAGCCGGGATGTCAGTGATGCCCCACTCGGCCCGGTCGCGGTGAGGTCACCGTCCCGAAACGCGCTTGAATCAAATCCAGCAGGCGAGGCGAACGTAATCGCGACGTCCCACACTCCCTCCGTAGCGACGGCCGCCGCGGTGATGTCGGCCGAGGGCGCATCGAAGCTGACGGGCATGGTCGTAAACTGTCCGTAGCCGTTGCGATTGCCGTGGATGTCTGCAACCGGGTAGAACATCCACAGTCTGGCTGGGCCGCGGGTGCGCCAGTCGGGATCGCCTCTTGTCGTAAAGGCGCGAAGCGTGACGAGATACGAGCCGTCCGATTCCATCGGCGTTGGCGTCAGCATGAACCGGTAGTTGCGATTTCCGGAAGGGGTTGTAACTGTCGCGGCGAAGAGTTCCATCACCGAGTAGAACGAGCCCGGGTTGATGCCGTCGTTGTCCGAGATGCGGACGTCGATGTACCAATCGGACGCCGTGAAGCGATGTCCGAGGATCTCGACGCGAGGATTCGAGTTGACGAACTCGAAGGTGCCGGCGGAGACCGATGACATGGACGTTGAGCCGCTCGCGTAGACGAAGCCCTCACGCAGCATGACGGAGTACGTGCCGCTGTCGTGGTAGTTCAAGAAGACATCTGGCGCGAGCATCGCAACCACGATCTGACGTGTGCCGTCCGTGAGTCGGTGCGTGCTCGTGATGGTCCCGCTGAAGGAGAGACCGTGCGGGGTTGTGATGTCCGCGGCAACGGCGCCGACCACCAGGGTTGGGCCGAAGAGTTCCGGCCGGATGTTGATCGAGATCAGGAGCCCCCGATTCCCTCCGGTCGCGTAGTAATACCCGGACTCGGCCACTGCGCTCGATACGGTCGCGGCCGCGGCGGTGCCGATCAGGCCGACGGACCCGACGGCGTGGGTCGATGCGGTGTATCCCGCTTCGTCCGCAACCTCGCCTGCCCTCACCAGGAACTGGCAGCGGCCCGCGGGCAGAGCCGAGATGAGACCGCCGGGGCTCAGGAGGCGATATCCCGCGATTAACCCGTTGCCATCCGCCGCATCGAGTTCCGGGGCACGCACCATCGCGTACTCGCTGCCGTCGGCCGCGAGTGCGACGAGGTCCGCGTCGTCGAGCGAAGCGAGGTTCATGGCTGTTCTGGACTCGTACCGAACTCGCACGGAAATCGCCGCGCCGTCGTTGCGGGCGTCGAGTAGTTCGGCCCGCGGCGCATCGAACCACAGATTCGAGTGGCCGAGCGATGTGCCCCCCAGTAGGTAGATCTGACCCTCTTGCAGCCTGACGGTGTATCGACCGGACTCGAAGGTGTCCCATGCGCCGCCCGGTGCCGCAACGCTGTACGTCGCCACGATTGCGCCGTCGATAGTCTGGACCTGATAGAGCCGCGAGGCGAGCGCGCCGTTGGGGCCCGTGATGCTCAGATTGCCGTCGCGGAACCCGAGGGTTGCGGGGTTTCCCGTAAGATACTCCGCGAATCTCACGTTGATCAGCCAGGTGCTCGCCGTGACCGTCGACGAGACCACCGACATGAACGGGCTCGGGAACCAGAGGTTGTTCGTGTGCAACTCGGTCTGCGAGACGACACTTCCGCCCAAGTCGCCGACTTCGCCCGCCTGCACGACGCTGGAGTACGCCCCGTTGTCGCCGAAGTCCCACCAGTTGCCGGGGGCTCTCATGCGGTACGTGGCGCGGACTCGGTTCACGCCATCGAGCTGCTGAACGCCCGCGAGTTCGGTCGAGAACTCGGCCGCCCCCGCGCGGCGGACCAGGACGTCCGCGTTGCCCAGCGTCGCGGTGTCGACGCCTGCCTCCGATGCGTACTCGACCGCGATGTACAGGTGCGGCCCGGTGGTCCAACTGTTCGCGTACGTGGCATCGACCGACAGATGCGTGCGGGGTTCGAGCAGTTCAAGGCGTGCGTGTGACATCGGGACCTCCGTCGCCGCGGCCGTGGGGGCTGTGGATCTATGGATTGTCTACCGATGGTTCCCTTTGAGCAAGGGGAGACCCGCAACGAGGTGTGTCGAAGGCTATCAGACACCTTGAAGTTTGGCGTTTGGAGGGCCCCGGGGCTACTTCTCCTCGGGCATGATGACCCACAGGATGATGTAGGCGATCGTGCCGGGGAAGCCGATGGAAATGATGGAGACGAGAATGTAGAGGATTCGGACGAGGGTGGGGTCCCAGCCGAGCCACGCGGCGATGCCGCCGCAGACTCCGGCGATGATCTTGTGGTTTCGCGAGCGGTGAAGGTGCATCGTGCGGCTCCTTGATGGCACGGGGGCGGGATCGAACGGTCCATCGTTCGGCAAGCGGGGGTCGCGGTTGCAGGCGGTGATGGCGTGGGAGCGACCATACCATGAACGCGTGCACGGAGAATCGTATCGGGTCATCGTGATCGGCGGCGGCCATGCCGGAGTAGAGGCGGCGTGGGCCTGCGCGAACCTACTCCCCGGGGTGGGCACGGTGGCTTTGGTGACGGCGGACCCCTCCAAGGTGGGGGTGATGTCGTGCAACCCGGCGATCGGGGGACTCGCGAAGGGGCAGTTGGTCCGGGAGATCGATGCACTCGGGGGCGTGATGGGCCTAGCGGCGGATGCGACCGGGATCCAGTTCCGGATGCTGAACACGAGCAAGGGGCCGGCGGTTCACGGGCCGCGGGCGCAGTGCGACAAGCACGCGTACGCGCGGGCGGTTCAGGCGTTGGTCGGGTCGCGTCCGGAGATCAGGGTGATCGCGGGGAGCGTGGAGGAGCTGGTCGTCGAGCAGGGGTCGGCGGCGGGCGTGGTGGTGAGGTCGATGGGGGAGCTGGTACGACTGAGCGCGCGGGCCGTGGTGCTGACGACGGGCACGTTCATGCGTGGCCTTATGCACACGGGGGAGGCCAAGACCGAGGGCGGTCGGTTCGGCGAGCACGCGGCGGTGGGGATTTCCGCGAGTTTGCGGGCACTCGGGTTCGAGTTGGGAAGGCTCAAGACGGGGACGCCCCCGCGGCTGAGGCGGTCGACGATCCGTTGGGAGGAGTTGGTGGCGCAGCCGGGGGACGCGAACCCGGTCGCGTTCAGCGAGTTGAGCGGGATGGGGCGGGTCGTGGGGAGTGCCCCGAGCGTCGCGGTGTTCCCGGTGTTGCGTCAGGTGGAATGCAGGCAGACGCAGACGTGCGCGGCGACGCACGAGATCATCCGGTCGAACCTGCATCGCGCGCCGATGTTCAGCGGGCAGATCGAGTCGGTCGGGCCGCGGTATTGCCCGTCGATCGAGGACAAGGTCGTGCGCTTCGCGGACCGCGAGACGCACGGGGTGTTCCTGGAGCCGGAGAGTCTGGAAGACGACTGGATCTATTGCAACGGGGTCTCGACGAGTCTGCCGGCGGACGTGCAGGACGCGATTGTCCGCGCGATGCCGGGGTGCGAGCGTGCGGAGATCCTGAGGTACGGGTACGCGGTTGAGTACGACATGGTGCGGCCGCATCAGATTCTGCCGACGGGGATGACGCGTCGGGTTGCGGGGCTGTTTCTGGCGGGGCAGATCAACGGGACGAGCGGGTATGAAGAGGCGGGGGCGCAGGGGCTGGTGGCGGGGATCAACGCGGCGCGGCTGGTGCGGGGAGAGGGCGAGGTCGTGCTGGGGCGCGACCAGGCGTACATCGGCGTGCTGATGGATGATCTGGTGACGAAGACGCCGGTGGAGCCGTATCGGATGTTCACAAGCCGCGCGGAGCACAGGTTGCTGCTGCGTGCGGACAATGCGCCGGAGCGACTAACGCCGCTGGCGGAGTCGCTGGGGATGCTGGGCGGGCATGAGTTGGGGCGTTTGCGGCGGGAGCGCTTCGCGGAGCGTGCGGCGGCGATCCGGGCGGTGACGGAGTTCATCGCGAAGGCGATGGTGGGGGGAGTGCCTGCGATCAAGGCGTTGCGTGCGCACGACACGGATCCGGACGAGGTGACGGCGGCGTTGATGCGTGAGCCGGGCGCGCCGAGCGTGGCTGAGCGAGGGGTGTGGGCGACGGTGGTGGCGGAGCGGAGGTACGAGGTGTACCTGGATCGTCAGCGTGCGGAGGTGCGGCGGCACGCGGAGATGGAGAACCGGCGGATCCCGGAGGCGGTGGATTACCACGCTTTCGCGAACCTGCGGACGGAGGCGAAGTTGGCGTTGTCGAAGTTCAAGCCTCGGACGTTCGGGCAGGCGGGGCGGCTGGAGGGCATCACGCCTTCTGATCTGACGCTGCTGTCGGTGCTGGTGCACCGGTGGGTGCGGGAAGGTGGGGGGAGCTCATGATGACGATGCTGGCCTCGTCGATGTC
>JBEIUO010000284.1:0-4540 GCA_040374335.1 Phycisphaeraceae bacterium | reverse complement strand
CCCCGCGCGAGGACATCGAAGCCGCCGAAGAGGAGGCGGAACAACCGGTCCGCGCCTTCCGAGGCTCCTTCGAGTTTCTCCCGCAGCCCCTGCGCGAGGGCGAGATTCCAGACATGACCCAGCAGCCCCGGTACCAGCTTTGGTGGGTGCCCATGCCCCCGCGCCGACCGGTCGATGATGTCGTCGATCCCGTTCGCGATGCCTCTGTCCGCGCCAACCTCGCACGCCCGTACCTGCTCTGCTCCGATGTCATCGCGGCGGGTTGGCGGCTCTTTGACGACCGCGAGCGGAAGACCGCGGCGATGGTGACCTACGAGGACGAGCTGCCCGCGTACATCGAGTTCCAGATCCAGACCTCCACGGGTATCCGCGCCGAGTGGATGTTCGAGGTGGGCTGGGCCAAGGGTCCCGAGGTCCGCAAGCCTCGCAACAAGCCCACGGGCACCAAAGAGGGCGAGTCTGCCGAAGACGCGGCGAAGAGTGGCGGCAAGGGCGCGGGCGGCAACGGAGTTGGCGTTCCGGCTCCCGGCGGCGGCGGAAAGGAGTCCAAGTGAACCGGACCCCCCACCGTCGCGGCTCCCACCGAGAGGGCTTTGTGCTGGCCTTCGTGCTGGTGCTCATCATGGCGCTCAGCGTCATGATCGTGGTCCTGCTGCAGCGCCAAAACGCCCAGATGCTCCAGTACAAGCGGCAGCTCGACGCCTACTCGATGCACCACGCGACCGCGGGGTTTGGCGAGGCGATCGAGGCATGGCTGCGGAACAACGGCCAGACTCCGCTTCGGCAGATGGTCGGCCCGGGCGGGCACGCCTTTGACCTCTCGGTGGACGGTGGTTCGCCGGTGCGGGTCTCCCTGTACGAAGCGCAGGGCGCTGCCCTCGCCGACCTCGCCGGCCTCCCGGAAGAGCAGATCTCCATGGGCCGCGAGATCCTCATGCGGCTGCAAGAACGCCTCGGCGATGAGGCCGGGCGCTACACCCGGACCGAAGGCCCCCTCGCCATCAGCATCCGCACCGCACCCCCGGAGGTCCTCCTCGCGGCGGCCGAAACCGCGATGCACGAGGAGGGGGACCCGGAGCGATTCGTTGAACTGCTGATCGAAGCCCGCGAGCAGGCTGGGGCCGAGGCCGTCGACCTCAACAAGGCCATCCTCGACGGCGAAGTGCCCATGGCCGCCCGGGCTCGCATTGTTCAGGTCCTCTCCGGCGATACCACGCTCTGGCGGGGAACCGCCGAACAGATCGAACCCCCTTCCAGCTTCCCCCAACGGGAACCGCTGATCTACGAGTTCTGGGCCAACATCCGCCAGGGCAGGAGCAGGGTCTCCGAATCCGCGGCATTGGAGCGATCGACCTCGATTCTCCGATGGGAGCGGATGCAGGGACCGTCCTACCGTTGACGGTTGTAGGTTGTTCGGGAGTTGAACGATGTCGCAGGGCACGATGGACAGAACGAAGGCCACCAAGATCGCTTCCGGCGCACAGATCGCGCTCGGGGTGGCCCTCTTGGCCGGCATCGCCGGCGCGACTCTTGTTGGAACCGCCGAGGTGAAAGCCCCCGAAGGCCCCCTGGGCCTGGTGGACCTTCCCCCGCTCGGCCAGACCGGCCCCACCGTCGCGCCCGCGAGCTCCGTGGACAACGCCGGCATCGCCGAGCGCCTCGCGGTGATCGGCAACGCCCCGCAGAAGCCACCGCCCCCGGACGCCCCGGCCCCGGGCCCTGGTGACGAAACTCCGGCTCCGCCCCCCACCCCGACCCTCGCGCTCGAGTTCCTTGGACAGGTCGGACTGGGTACCAAGAAGATGGCTCTCGTCCGCTACAACGAGGCCCAGCGCATCCTCTCGGTCGACGACATCATCGGGCCCTACACCGTCAAAGAGATCTCCCACCTCAAGCTCGTGGTGGACGAGTCCGGGGCCCGTTCCGAGATCGATCTGAAGCCCAAGTCGGCCGATGTCGTAACCCGCGCATCGACCAATCCCTCAGCGACGGTGGCCGGCGGCAACATGGGCAATCCCGCTGCTGCCGCGGCGATGCGACGCGCGGCGGAGGCCGCCCGGGTGGCCCGCATCAACGCCAAGAACAACGTCCCGATGGTGCGGGCGAACTCGCCGCAGGGCTTCGAAGCCCGGTACAACGCCGTGATGGAACGCCTCAAGACCAGCGGCCAGTTCCAGAACGAAGAAGACATGCAGATGGCGGCCAAGCGGCTTCTCGAAGCCGAGGACGGAAACAAATAGCGTGAGCGTGCGTGTCTGCTATCTCCAGAGGGCCTCTCGGGGCCGCGAACTCCTCGGCCTTCGCCTCATCGGACAGGGTTTCGACGAGCAGTGGAACGCCGCGGGTCCGCAGGCGGGTGTGTTTCAGTCCGGCGCGGCGTGGCTCCAGCAGAAACTCGCCGACAGCCGGGCCGCGAGCTCGCTGACGATGCTCTGCCTCGATGCCGAGGGCGCGGTGTGCTCGTGGGTTCAGTCACCCTCGACCGACGACGATGTCGTCGCCACCATCGCCCGCGACGGAGTCTCCCCGAACCACGAGGACGACACCACCGGGACCAAGAACGCGCCCTCCCCCACCGCCTACCTCGCGGGCGACCGCGACGAATCGTCGATTCAGGCGATGGTCGCAGCACCCGCGATTGCCCGCCCTTCGCTCCTGCCCACCAAGACCGCAGTCGCCGCGATCAAGGCCCAGCGCGTCCCCGTGTTGGCCGCCGCGGATGTACCGGCGAAGCTGCTCGTGGATGCGCTCGACGCCGACGGAATCACGGTGGAGCGCACCGCGACCATCTGGCACGCGATGGCGCTGGCGTGGGACCGCAAGGCCCGCGCGGGCGAGCCCGAATCGACGCGCGTTGTTGCCGCGGTCTGCCTCGCGCCCGAGGCGGGCACGGGCGGCCGGCTGCTGTGGTCGTGGTCACGTGGCGGTGATCTGATCGCCGGCGGCGCGATGCGGGTGAGCCTGAGCCGTCCCGCGACCGAATCTGCCCCCGCCGAGGGCGCGATCACGATGCCCGACTCGGTGCCTGCGCCGCAGTTGGGCAGCGCCGAGCTCGGCCGCCTTGTGACTGAGTGGCTGAGCTGGTCCGCGCAGACCGGCGAGGCCCCCGAGCGCGTGGTGTGCGTCCTCCCCGATCTTCCGGCCAACGACGACGGCCTCCCCTCGGCGCCCGCGTTCGCACAGAAGCTCGCCGAAGCCTGGAAGGGCGCAACCCTCGACCTCATCACCGAGGCCGACCCGCTCGCCGTAACCCTGTGGCGCACCGCCGAATCGCTGGATGTCACCGCGCCAGCGGCAGCCGCCCCCGGCTCCGCGCTCATCGCGCTCTCCAATCGCCCGGGGCGTGCCCATCGCAAGATGTACCTCTGGAGCAGCCTCGCCATCGCGGGCGTTGCCGCGGCCATGGGGATCGTCGCGTGGCGGCTGAACGCCCAGGCCTCCGAAGAGAAGGCCGCGAGCGCCGCGTGGCAGAACAAGTGGCGTGAGCTCCTCCGCGAGCACTACCCGGTCGCGATCGAGCCACCGCTCCCCGGTGATCCGCCCAAACCAGCGCCGCTCGAGCAAGTCCGCGAGGAGATCGCGCGGCTGCAGGACCTGCGTGCCCCCGCCGACCGCCCCGAGGCCACCATGCCGGTGCTCCAGGAGATCGAGTCGCTCAGCCTGCTGCTGGGCAACCCGGACTACCGGATCGAGAGCATCGACATCGACTCGCTGAAAGACGTCCGGCTGACACTTCAGGTGAACTCGCTGGAAGATGCCGAGCAGTTGCTCGCATCGCTCAAAGACCTCTCGGGGCTCAACACGCAGGAGTGGGAAGCCCGCTACCCCAGCGGCACCGCACGCCCCGACCCATCGCAGAAGCTCAAGATGACCTACATCGGCCGCTGGAACCCCGAACTCCGCCGCCAGCCTCGGGGAGGGAACTGAGCCATGAGCCGCGCCGCAGGCCAGACTGAACTCCAGCCCGCCCGCCTCACCGAAGAGGAGCAGATCGAGCTCGCCGCCTCCGCCGCCCGCGCGGAGCGTGCGGCCCGCCCACGCCACCTGCTGGTGCTCGCGGGCCTGCTGCTGGTCGCGGCCCTTATCGCCTTGATCGTCTCGTCCACGAGGCTCACCGCGGCCCGCAGCTCGCTGAAGTTCCAGATGCAGCTCGCGGACTCGATGTCCGAAGAGGTGGCGTCGCTCGAACAGCTCCGCGCGGCCGCCGCGACCGCTTCCGATGCGGGCAACGATGAGTTGCTGACCATCCGAAGCAAGATCTCGCAGGCCGCCACCGCCGCGGGCATCCCCAATACCCAGAACCTCACGCCGGAGAACGACGCCCGCGCCAACCCGCAGCGTCCCGGGGTCAACAGCGTGCAGCGGCTGTTCAAGTACACCGTGCAGTGCGAGGAACTCCCACCGCTGCTCGACTGGATGAACCGGGCGCCCGCTCAGGTCCCCGGGCTCGAGGTGTACCAGGTCAAGCTCACACCCCGCCCGACCGACTGGCAGTTGCAGGTGACGTTCTCCCGGTGGGAACGGGCGAAGAAGAAGCCGT
>JBEIUO010000582.1:0-2733 GCA_040374335.1 Phycisphaeraceae bacterium | reverse complement strand
GTCGATCGACACCCACGCCGTGTGGGACACCAGAGCACGCCGCACGTCCGGGTGCTCGCATCTTGCCGCGGTGTCCTCCGCCTCTTCCTTCGACATGTAGCCAACCGTGGAATCGAGCACGGCGATCGGCGGGGATCCCTCCGCCAGAAGGACCATGCACCGCACGTCGGTGTGGGGGGCCGCGCTATCTACCTTCGGCTCCTTCCCGAAGGCCCTCCGATATGCCCCGCGAACGTCCGCCTCGGTCAGTCTCCGAGGGCTCCGCCGCAGGATCACAATCGAGACCATTCCCGCGTCTCGCCCGGACCGACGAAAGAACCAGACCACGATCCCGACCACAACCAGCAGACCGACCGCGCCAACCGCGTACCACATAGGCACCTCCTCGGGCGGCCAGAATACCACCTCGCTCAGGGCTGTCCACGCCTTACCGCGCGTCATGCTCGCGCGGGATGGAACGTACCATTCGCCGTGAACCCGAACCAGTTGAGCCGATTCCTCAGCCTCGTGCTCCGTCACAAGCCCGACGAAGCCGCGGTCACGCTCGACAGCGCCGGGTGGTGCGAGATCGACGCCCTCATCGCGGGTGCCAGGCAGAAGGGCCACATCTTCACTCGCGAGGAGATCGCGGCAATCGTCGCGTCCAACGACAAGCAGCGATTCGCCCTCAGCGACGACGGCCTGCGCATCCGGGCCAACCAGGGGCACAGCGTTGGGGTTGATCTCGGGCTGCAGCCCCAGACGCCGCCTGACACGCTCTTCCACGGAACAGTCGCACGTTTCCTCGACGCGATCCGGCGCGAAGGCCTCCGAAAGATGCGACGCTCGCACGTTCACCTCTCACGCGATCAGGAAACCGCCGCGAAAGTGGGGGAGCGTCGCGGCGAGGCGATCATCCTCCGCATCGATGCCCACGCGATGCACGCGAAGGGCCATTCGTTCTTTCTCTCGGCGAACGGCGTCTGGCTCGTCGACGCGGTTCCGCCCGAGCACATCCACTTCCCAGAGTAACGCGTGCGAATCAGCTGACCGGGCCAGGGCCGAACGTGATCATGTTCTTGCCCTGCCGCTTGCCCTGGAGCGCGAGTTGGTCGGCCCGCGCGAGCAGTTGATCCGGGTTCGAGCCGTCCCACGGGAAGGTCGCCAAACCGCCGGAAACCGTTAGCGAGCCCGCGCTCCGATCCGCGAGCTGCGGGAACCGGTGGCGCGAAACCTGATCCTGGAAACGTCGCGCGATCTGGTGAACGTCCATCGGGTGCTTGCTGCCCTCCTGCCGCGGGCCCTCGGGATCGTGGAAGATCACCACGAACTCGTCGCCTCCAAGGCGGCAGACCCGATCCGAAGGCCGGATCACGCTCGTCAGCAGCCCCACGATCTCGCAGAGGATCTTGTCACCTGACTCGTGCCCGTGCTGGTCGTTGTACTGCTTGAAGTTGTCGATGTCGATGATCATCACCGACAACTGCTGCCGCCGACCCCGCGCGTGCTCGATCGCCGTGTCGAGGAATCGCTCGAAGTACCGCCGGTTCCATGCCCCCGTCAGATGATCCTTGAACGCGGCCTCGCGGAGCCGCGTGTGCTGGCTGTGCATCCGCATCCAGCCGGCCAGCCACTTCGCGTGAACCGCAAGCACCGTCGCGGGCGTCTGCTCGGACGTGAGCGTTCCCAGCTCGGCACCGTCCCACGACACCACCACGCCCTTCGCCCCCGTGGGCCCCTTGCCCGCCACGAACTGGATGCTCACGTCCGCACACCGGTCGCGGATCACCTCCAGCGCCGTCGGGAGCGGATCCAGTCCCTTCAGCACCAGCGCTACCAGCGCGGTGTCACCGCACGCCGACGCACGCCCCGCTGCCTCGGGCATCCCGCCCTCCTGCTTCGGCACATCCGGACGCCGCACCTCGATCACCGGCGGCTGCGGACGAGGCTTCACCTCAGGCAACGGTTCCGCAACCGGCGCAGGCTTGGGAGCCGCGCCCAGCGCCGACCGCGTCGCCGGTGCCACCGTCGTCCGAATGGTCTCTCCCGTCGCGTCCGCCGCGAGCACCGCATCAAACAACACGCTGTACGCCACAGGCCCGCCATCGGTCAGCGCGATCACCCGCACGCCCGTGTTCAGGCCCCGCAGGCTCTCGACAAACTCGCTCAGTCTGCTCGTCCCCCCCGAAACACCCGCCCCCACCGTCAACTCCGACTGCACCTCGCGGCTCAGCACCACCACCGGCGGCAGGTCTGCCTCCTCGGTCGGAAACGCTACCTCGCCGATCGCATCCAACGCGCTGTGCACCCGCACCAACTCCAGGCCAGGGTTCGCGCGCAGCGCACCATCGATGCCCGTCCTTCCGACGAGCACCACCCGTGTGGTCTTTGCGCTCTGATCACCCGCCACGCCCATGGGAACGCCGTCCTCCACCGAATGCGCCGCTACGGAGTGTCCGTGACGGCGGTTCGGCTCCGGAACAATACGGTCAAGAATTGCGCTCTTTGGCGTCATGACAGGTCCGAGAACTTACAAAGCCCCCTACAACTCCTTCTTCGAATCTGTGGCCAACAACAACGCCAGTTCCTCATCAGTCAGCAGGTGCGCCGGTGAGGTTGCCTCCGGCACCGCAGCTGCCGGCGGCTCGTCGCTCGCCAGCCGCAACTTCGGAGCCTCCGCCGGCTTTGGCGCCGTCTGCGCCGCCGCGACGGATGGCTCGCCCAGATCGCGCGGGGACGCCGCCCTCAGCCGGG
>JBEIUO010000282.1:0-4577 GCA_040374335.1 Phycisphaeraceae bacterium | reverse complement strand
GCACGGGCACGCACGGTACGGGCTGTGCGTGCAGGTGCTTCTACGAGCTGGTCGCACTTCGACGCTCTGGGGCGAAGTCGGCGGCGGCGCGAAGGTCGGCGCTCCGTACGTTGCCGGCGCTTCTGTGGTGTGCGAAGTGATCGAGCCCGAGGTCCTGGGCGACAAGCTCTACATCCAGAAGTTCCGCGAGAAGAAGGCCTGGCAGCGCAAGACGGGCCACCGTCAGCGGTACACCAAGGTCAAGGTCACGTCCATCAAGGGCTGATCCGACACGTTGCGACGGGGAAGACCCTCGACGCCACGAATAGTGCATGAATCAATGAAGAGCCCCGCGCCATGCGGGGCTTTTTACGTGGAACCCGGCTGGCTAGACCGGCCCAGCACCTCAGCGACAACGCTGCCGATCATCTGGAGCCGGTGCTCCCAGAGGTGGGCTCGTTCGGCTTCGCGTCGGCCGGCGTGCGCGAGTTTCGCGGCGTGGGCAGGATCACCGAGCAGGCGTTCCGCCTGAGCGCGAAGGTCGCCAAGGTCACCGCTGCGGTGCGTGGCCACCGAACCTCCGAGGTGCGCGCGGACCGAGGGGCGATCGTCGGTGAGGGTCGCGGCGCCCGCGGCCATGGACAGCAGGACGCGTTCGCTGTAGCCAAGCGTGAACTGCGTCGGATTCCACGCGAGCACCGCGCGAGCGCGGGACATCTCGGCGGCGAGGGATCCGTACTCGACTTCGCCCCTGTACTGGATCGAACCGGTGCAGTGATCGGCCCAGGCGGCGGGTCCGAGCACAGCGACGGGAAGCCCTTGGAGCGTGCGGAGCATCGCGAGGCGCCGCTGACGATTCGCGGCGGCCACGACATGACGGGAGCAGACCTGAACGAGCCGCCAGTAGTCGCCGGCAAAGAGGGTGGGCGGGAGGGTTAGGTCGAGGGTCTGAACGAGCGACAGGGACGGTTCGTCGGCCAGCATCGTGGCGGCCCGATCGCACGCGGAACGGAGGACTTCAGGCACGCGATCACGCAGGGCGCGGATTTCATCCTCGGTCGAAATCGTGCCGGAAACAAGTAGTTCGTCCCGGCGTGGAGCGTCGATGGTCGCGGGGTCGCAGAGCGAAGCACGCGGGATGCCGTGCCCGCAGATCATGGTGCGCAGCGAAGGCCAACGGGTGGCGAGGAGCGTGCGATCGTCGGTACACGGCATCGCCAGCCGGTAGTTCGGGAGCGTGGTGACCTTGTCCATAAACTCGACCGTGAGGCCGAGGGGATGATCGACGAAGAACTGCACGAGCGCGGAGTTGGGTCGCTCGGGACGGGCCCACTTCAGGAACTGGTCCAGACTCTGGGGGAGGTTGAAGAAGAGGTGGAGGGTGGGCTCGCCGTGTCGGACGGGCCGGGTGGGATTGACTTCAGCCCCCGCCGTTGAGAAGGCCGCCGCGACTTCGGCGGCCATGGC
This sequence comes from Phycisphaeraceae bacterium, assembly GCA_040374335.1. Classification (GTDB taxonomy): domain Bacteria; phylum Planctomycetota; class Phycisphaerae; order Phycisphaerales; family UBA1924; genus JBEIUO01. The sequence continues at coordinate 3,131 of JBEIUO010000282.1, read as the reverse complement.
ATCGAGGAGGGAGTACCGGGACTCGTAGCGGTCGGGGATGAAGAGGACGAGGGCCATCAGGATCCTTCGTGGGGGGGCCGGGTTCCGCGGACAGCGGCGACGAGCGTTTCCACCGTGAACGGCTTTTGCACGAACGCGTGGGCCCGGCCCGCGCCGCTCAGACCCTCATCGATCGCGACCGTTTCGCTGCTGTAGCCGCTGCAGAGCACGACACGGAGATCGGGCTTGATCTCAAACAGGCGTCGCATGGCGTCGGGGCCGGACATCCCCGGCATCGTGACATCGAGCACCACCGTGTCGATCGATGGGTCGCTCTCAACGGTGGCGATGGCGCGAGCGCCGTCATCGGCGACAGACACGGTGAGCCCCGCTCCCTGGAGCATGCGCCGGCTGACTTCGCGGACGAGTGGTTCGTCGTCCACCACAAGGACATGAGAAGCCGATGACGTCGCGCGTGCCGGGGCGATCGTGCTCCGTGTGCCCGGGCGGTTCGGAGCGCCGGTGTCGGCGGTGAAGATCGGCGTGCCCCGCATCGACGCCGCGGAGATCTGCCGCGTGGAGCAGAGCAAACAGGTGCGGCCCCCGAAGGTGACGGGGCTGAAGTTCGCCTCGACGGCGATCATCGTCCCGTCCTTGCGCCGGTGGTACCGCAGCTCTCCCGAGCGTTCGCCCTCAGCGAGCACTCGCGTGCAGATCTCGCGGCAGCCCTGGGGATCGGTGGTCACGCGGTCCGTGGTCAGGCCGACGAGCTCCTCGGCGGCATACCCGTAGAGTCGCTGCGCAGCGGGGTTGCTGCAGACAACGGTCCGCGAGACTGGGTCGATGATGAGCATCGCTTCGAGAGCCTTGTCGAATACATCGGCCCGGTCTTCCGGAACCTCTGGGGATGTCACGAGCCGGCACTGATACTGCCGGCAACGGCGACCCGCGAAGGTCACGTCCGAACGTTCGATGAGGACCTTCCGCCAGGCTCCGTCTCGCATTCTGACCCCGGCGACTCGGCCCGTTGAGCCTTCGGGCTCGTCGCCGGGCAGAAGACGGTCGATGGCAACTCCCTCGAGCCCGCGACCTTCATGGTCGAAAAGAGCGGAGGCAGCGGAGTTCGCGGCGACGATCTGACCGGAGCCCCCGTCCGCGACAATCGTCGCCCACGGGGCACGGTCGAAGAGCGTTCGGAAGGCTTGGAGTTCGCCCTGCGCCATCTCGGCCGCTCGGACGCGATCGCTGACGTCGTGACCCACGAGCAAGACGCACTTCTCGCCGTGGTGCTCCAACTGGCTCGTCGTGATCTCCATCGTGCACTCGGTTCCGTCGGCCTTCTTGTAGTTGGCGACAAAGTGCGGTGACGTTCCGAGGGCGATCGTGCGAGCAATCTGATCGATCCCCAGCGGCCTGATCTTCTCGAGCTGGTCGGCCGTGCGATTGACGAGCTCCTCGCGGGGCAAGCCGTACAACGCCATCGCCACCGCGTTGGCCGAAACCACGCGCAGGTCGGAAATCCGGAACAGCACCACGACGTCTCGGATATTGTCGATGGCGACGTACGCCGATCCCGCGACCCGCTTCGGCTCGGGACCTTTGCCACGCATCCACCCGCGCCGCAACAACCAGAACGCGCCGACCACCAGCACGCCCGAACCAAACGCCGCGAGCATCGCCCACAACCCGGCCTCGGTCTCCGCGGCCAGCGAGTGTCCGTGCGCGCTCCGCTGGGCCATCGCGAGATTCGCGGCGGAGACGTCTGAATGAAGCATAGTGGGCAAGGCTCGCATCGAACGTCTCCGGCCGCCCGACGGCCGCGGATGAACTCCACTCCGCATGGAGCGGCTTCCGACGGGGCGACATCTGGAGTGTACCCGGAACGGGGGTTTACGTACCGGCGGATTCGGTCGCGTGGGGCTTTGTCTCGATAATCCGCGTATCGTCGGCGGGGGCGAGGGGAAGGAGCAGTCGGAAGACTGTCCCGCGGTCTCGCTCCGAAAACACCTTGATGGCCCCGCGGTGACGCTGGACGATGGCGAGCGCCACGGAAAGACCCAAGCCCCGACCGACAAACTTGGTGGTGTAGAACGGATCGAAGATCTTGGGGAGCAAGTCGGGATCGATACCGCAGCCGTCGTCGGCGACTTCGATGAACGCGTACTCGCCCTCGGGTATGTCGCTGGGGACGTACGTTTCGGACAGGTAGACGCGATCGAACCGTGCGACACCCGTGCGGATGGTGATGACGCCCTCACCGTTCTTGAGCGCATCCGACGCGTTCGTCAGGAGGTTCATCACGATCTGCCGGATCTGGACGGCGTCGGCGAGAGTGACGACGCTCAGAGGGGAGAAGCTGAAGACCATCTTCGCGCCGCGGCTGAGTCGTGAGCCTAGGAGCTTGACCATCTCCGCGGCAACGGCGGAGAGATCGACCTCCTGCACCGACAGTTTCGCCCGCCCTGCGTACGCGAGCAACTGCTGGGTCAGGTCCGATGCACGTCGCGTGGTGAGCACGATCTGATCGAGCGTCTGTTCGAGGGCCTCGCGGTCCTGCGCCTGGCTGCGGGCCAGGGAGGCGTTGCCCATGATGCCCACAAGGAGGTTGTTGAAATCGTGGGCTATTCCTCCCGCCAGCAGGCCGAGGCTCTCCATTTTCTGGGCCTGCAGCATCTGCCCCTCGAGCGTGCGACGCTGCTCCTCGAATCGGGTCCGCGAGGTCACGTCACGGTTTACCGAGAGCATCGCGGGGCCGCCACCGTACTGCACGACGGCGGAGCCGCACTCCACATCGATCGTCGCGCCGTCCTTGCGGCGGTGCCTGAATGGACCGGACGCGCCATGCTCGCTGGCGATCTCGACATCCGCCGCGTGGTCGAAGAGTTCAGCCGCCTCCATGGCGAGCAGTTCGTCGCGGGAGTAACCGTAGAGTTCGCACGCCGCGCGGTTGGCCTCGAGGATGCGGCCGTGGCCCGCACCAAACACGAGCATGGCGTCCTGGGTGGCCTCGAAGATCTGACGAAAGTTCCTCTCGCTCTGCGCGAGCGCTTCGGTTGCCAGGCGAAGATCCGTGGCGTCCTGGACAATCCCGTGCCACAAAACGCCTTCGCTGACCGGGTCCGGATCGATTGTCATCTGGATCCACCGGTAGT
>JBEIUO010000103.1:0-7087 GCA_040374335.1 Phycisphaeraceae bacterium | reverse complement strand
GGGCGAGGGGCAGCGGGTGGCGGCGGTTGCCTGCCGCGCGGTGGAGGTGACGTTGGTGGTGGAGATCGGGGCGAGCCCGGCGAAGGTGTGGGCGGCGATGACGACGGGGTTGGGGAAGTGGTGGCTGAAGGACTTTCACACCGCGCCGGGGTCCAAGGGGATCGCGATGGAGGTGAAGGTCGGGGGTCGGGTCTGGGAGACCGACGGCAAGGGAGGGGGGCTGCTGTGGTACACGATTGGAGCGATTGAGAAGGGGCGATCGATCACGATGAGCGGTCACATCGGGCCACCGTTTGGGGGGCCGGCGACGACGCTCTTGACGTGGTCGATCGAGAAGTCGGGGAAGGGGACGCGGTTTACGCTGACGGACAACCTGTTCGGCGCTGTCGACGACGCGATGGCGGCGCAGATTGACAGCGGGTGGCGTCAGCTCATCGGAGTGGGGCTGAAGGGGTATTTGGAGAAGGCGAAGAAGAGGCGGTGACGGGGCTTAGCCGATCTTCTCGCGACCACCCATGTACGGCCGCAGCGCCGGCGGGATGGTGATGCTGCCGTCGGCGTTCTGCCACATCTCGATGAGCGGGATGAGGACGCGGGGGCTGGCGAGGACCGTGTTGTTGAGGGAGTGGCAGAAGGTGGTTTCGCCCTTGCCTTCGGCGCCGCCCTGACGGTACCGCATGTTGAGACGGCGGCACTGGAAGTCGTAGAGGCGGCTGGCAGAGTGTGTTTCGCCGTACGCGCCGGTGGGCCGGCCCTTGGGGTCGAGATCGCCGCGACCGGGCATCCAGCTTTCGATGTCGACCATGTCGGCGTTCTTGACGCCGAGGTCGGCGGTGCAGCACTGAAGGAGGCGGTGGGGGATTTCGAGGCTCTGGAGGAGCTCTTCGACGAAGAGGATCATCTGCGTGTGCCAGCGGCGGCTTTCGCCTTCGTCGGCCTTGCAGATGACGACCTGTTCGACCTTGTCGAACTGGTGGATGCGGTAGAGGCCCGCGGTGTCCTTACCCGCGGCACCGGCTTCGCGGCGGTAGCAGGTGGAGACGGTGACGTACTTGAGGGGGAGCTGGGCTTCGTCGATGATCTCGTCCATGTGGACGCCCATGAGACCGACTTCGCCGGTACCGGTGAGGAAGAGGTCGTACCCGCCGCCTCGCTTGGATTCTTCGACGTGGTAGGCCTGTTCGCGTCCGGCGGGGAAGAAGCCCGTGCCGATCATGGTTTCTTCGCGGACGAGGGTGGGCACGCTCATCTGGGAGAAGCCGTGGCGATCGGTCATGAAGTCGATGGCGTAGCGGAGGACAGCCTGATGGAGGCGCATGCCTAGGCCGGTGAGGATGTAGCTGCGGGAGCCGGCGAGTTTGACGCCTCGGTCGAAGTCGGCGAGCTTGTGGAGGGCGAGCAGTTCGATGTGGGTCTTGGGTTCGAAGCCCTTGTTCGCGGCGAAGGACTTGCTGGTGTCGAACCAACTGGGGTTCCAGCGGCGGATCTCGACGTTGTCGTCGCTGGAGTTGCCGACGGGGACATCGGGGTCGGGGGGGAGAGGGACCTGGAGGAGGATGGTGTTGATCTGGGCCTGGAGCGTGGACTCCTTGGCCTCGAGTTCCTGGATCGCTCCCTTGAGCTGCTGTGGCTTGTTCTTGAGCTCCTCGATCTGGCGCTCGATGTCGGCCTTGGCGTCGCCCTGCGCGGCCTTGAGCTGGCCTTGGAGCTTGCCGATGAGGGGGCCGCTTTCCTTGGCGATCTTGTTCTGTTCGGCCCGCAGCTTCTCGCGCTCCATGGTGATGGTGCGGCGCTCGCTGTCGAGGGAGACGAGCCGTTCGATGTCCACGGTCACGCCCTTGGCCTTGGCACCGAGCGCGAAGCGGGCGGGGTTTTCACGGAGTTGCTTGAGGTCGATCATGGGGTGGAAGGGTAGGAGTGGAGAGGGCGGGAGTGGGGGACTTTGGGGAGCGGTTTGGTCGCGGGTGAGTGGGTTTGGCCGCACCCTCAGGGCGCAAACCCTGTAAACTTGTTCGGATGTCCACGACCCGCCTGAAACTCACCCCGATTCGCGGCCAGACCAAGCCGTTGTACCTGGTCGACCTGCCGGTGACGATCGGGCGGGGGCCTGACAACACCCTGCCGATCATCGATGAGCGGGCGAGCCGTGCGCACTGCGTGGTGGAGCGTGACAGCCGCGGCGTGTGGATTGTGAGGGACTTGGGGAGTCGCAACGGCACGAAGGTGAACGAACTGAAAATCGAGGGGCAGCAGGACCTGCGGCCGGGGGATGTGATCCGGGTGGGGTCTCACGAGTTCATGGTGGAGTCGGATCGTCCGGCGCGGGCGAGCATGAGCATCGACGAGGTGCTGAAGGACAACGTGGTGGAGGCGTTTCACACGCCCTTGGACAAGAGCGCTGAGGTGGGGTGGATGTTCGAGCTGGCGGAGATCATCGAGAATCTGCCGCCGAAGGGCCCGGGCGACATGGTGCGGGTGGTGGACGCGAACGGCAACGACTCGGATGTGCTCGAGGGGACGAGCGACGGCCCGAACGCGGTGAGGCTGCTGTTGCAGGTGGCGGCGAAGTCGCGGGCGACGGACGTCCATGTCGAACCGAAGACCGAGAAGTACAACGTCCGCATGCGTATCGACGGCGACATGGTGCCGATCATCGAGGTGAGCAAGCGGGTGGGGGAGTTGATCTACGGCGTGGTGAAGGCGGCGGGGCACATGCACGTCGCCGGTCGCGACGCGGTGCAGGACGGGCACTTTTCGTCGCGGGTGGGTGAGCGTCGGGTGGACTACCGCATCTCGTTCACGCCCTCGGTGAACGGGCAGAAGCTCGTGATCCGTGTGCTGGACCAGCGCGGGTCGCCGGGGTCGCTGAACGACCTGGGCATGGCCCCGTACATGCTGGACCGGATCCGTCAGGTGACGTCGCAGGATTCGGGTCTGCTGCTGTCGGTGGGGCCGACCGGTAGCGGCAAGACGACAACGCTGTACAACGCGATCCGCGAGATCGACCGGCAATCGTACAACGTGGTGACGATCGAGGACCCGGTCGAGTATCACCTCGACAACACGACGCAGATCCCAATCGACGAGCACAAGGGCAACACGTTCGGCACGCTGCTTCGGAGCGTGTTGCGGCAGGACCCGGATGTGATTCTCGTCGGCGAGATCCGCGACGAAGAGACCGCCCGCACGGCGATGCAAGCGGCGCTCACGGGTCACCTGGTGTTCTCGAGCGTCCACGCGAAAGAGTCGATCACGGCGGTCTTCCGGCTGCTGGATCTGAAGGTCGAGCCCTACCTCGTGGCGAACGCGCTGAACCTCGTGCTGGCGCAGCGCCTCGTGCGCGTGCTGTGCGAGGTCTGCCGGCGAGAGATCGCCGTCGCCCCGGGTCAGGCGACGCGCGTGGGCAAGTATCTCGGCGGCAAGACCAAGGTCTTCGCGGCGACGGGGTGCTCCAAGTGCTTGCGGACCGGCTACAGGGGGCGGCGTGCGCTGTTCGAATTGCTCGATGTCAACGACGAGCTGCGCGATATCATCCTGCACAACCCGTCCATTACCGCGATGAAGAAGATCATCGAGCAAGGGCTGTTCACCACGCTCCAGCAATCCGGCTGGAAGCTCGTCGCCGAAGGGATGACCACGCTCGATGAGGTTGACCGCGTCGCCGGGATGACCTGAAGATTCATCGTCTGCCGCGGCAGAGCGGGACGAACTCGGGCGCCATCCCGAGTACGAGGCCACGTCATTCTCCGATGAATCGGTGGTCCTTCCAGGCCGGGAACTTGTCTCGCCAGCGGCGGACCGCGGCGGGATCGAGTGGGACGCGGATGACGGCGTTGAGCTCGAACGATTCGACGAGCGTCTCGCCGGTCGGGCTCACGGCCATGGAGCCGCCCATGTATTCGAGCTTGGGGTCGCGGCCGGAGCGGTTGCACCCGAGGACGTAAGCCTGGTTCTCGACGGCACGCGCGGGGAGCAGGGTTCGCCAGTGGGAGTGGCGGGCCGAGGGCCAGCAGGCGATGACGACGAACGCCTCGGCGCCGGACCGCATGGCGCGCCGGAAGAGTTCGGGGAATCGCAGGTCGTAGCAGATGATGGGGGCGATCGTCAGGCCGCCCCACGCGAACAATCGAGGGCCGTCGCCGGCGTCGAAGGCCAGGTGCTCGCCGCCGAGGGTGAACGGGTGACACTTGGTGTACTCGCAGAGCACCGCGCCGTCGGGGCCGACGGCGGTCGCGACGTTCCGGCCCCGGCCGTCCGTTCCGGCGACTGTTCGGCCGCCGAGCACGCAGGCCCCGTGGCGTGCGGCGATCTGCCGCATGGCGTCGAGCGTGTTGCCGCGATCGATGGAGGTAGTGGCGTTCATGGAGAAGCCAGTGTCGAACATCTCGGGGAGAACGAGGAGGTCGCCCGGGGCGGGTTCGGCGCGGCGAGCAGCTTCTGCGGCTCTGGTGAGGTTGGTGGCCGGGTCTTCCCAGGCGAGATCGAGTTGCAGGAGGTGGGCGTTCATCGGGGGGATCGTACGGAAGGCCGGAGTCTCGTACACTACGGGCGTGCCGAAGACGGTGACCCCAAGAATGCCCCGCGTACTGCTCGCCAGCCGCTCGCCTCGCCGGCGTGAGTTTTTGTCGCGCGCGGGGGTGCCGCACGTGGCCGAGCACCCCGGTTTCGATGACGCGGTTCTCCGGCCGGGGCGTGTCTCGGCGCGGGAGTGGGTCGCGGCGCTGGCGTACCTCAAGGCCTGGGCGGGGACGAAGCTGGAGTGTGCCTCCGAGGCGGAGCTGGTGATCGGCGCGGACACGACATGCGTGAAGCAGGGCCGGATGCTGGGAACGCCCGAGAGCGCGGCGGAGGCGTCGGAGATGCTGGCGACGTTCTCGGAAGCGGATCACGAGGTGATCACCGGTGTGGCGATCATTGAGCGGAGCAGCGGCCGGCGGCACGTGTTTACCGATACGGCGCGCGTGCGTGTGGGCAGGCTCACGCCAGAGATGATCCGCGCGTACCTCGCAACCGACGGATGGCGGGGGAAGGCCGGGGGGTACAACCTGAGCGAGCGTGTGGAGGCGGGCTGGCCGATCACGTTCGAGGGCGATGAGACGACGATCATGGGCCTGCCGATGCGGGCGCTGGTTCCGATGCTGGCCGGGTGCGCGGGGGATGAACGATGAGTTTCCTCGGTGCAACCAACGGTCCCATCGCACCCGCGTGGGCGATCATCCCGGTCGGGTTTGTGGCGCTGGTCGTCATCGCGCTGCACGTGCTGCAGGTCATGCGATCGAACATGCCGCCCAGCCGCCGCCGCATCCGGGTCGCGAACGGTTTGCTGATGATGTTCACGACGCCGCTGTCGGCGTTCGCGCTGAGCATCGTCAACCCAGCGACGCAGCAGAAGCTCTTCGCGATGTCGTGGATTCTTACCGTCGCGCTCGTCACACTGATCTTCGGGCTCGCGTGGTTCGACATCCTTAACAACCTCAGGATCTACCGCGCGGAGCAGCGGGAGATCCGCAGGGCTATCGCGAAGAAACGGGCCGAGGGTGGAGGGATGAAGCTCGTGCAGCCCCCGGACCAGCACGAGCCATGAGCGCCCTATCACGAGGTCCGCTGCCCGCCTGGCTGGGGGCGATACCCGCGGCGATCCACGGTGCGGTCGTGCGCTCGAGGAACCGGCGGTTCGATCGCGGGCAGGGCGTGGTGACGCTCGACCGCCCCGTGATCTCCGTGGGCAATCTCTCCGTAGGCGGAACCGGAAAGACCCCGCTGACGCTGCAGATTCTCCGGTGGCTCGTCGACGCAGGGCTCGGTCCGGCGGTCGCGATGCGAGGCTACGGCGATCCCGGCGGGCGCGAGAGCGACGAGGCGAAGCTCTACCTTCGCGCGTTCCCCGATCTTCCGCTGGTCGCCCAGCCCGACCGCCTCGGCGGCTTGTTGCAGTTGTTCGCAACGCCCGAGGGCGACGCCGCGCGGTGCGTAGTGCTCGACGATGGCTTTCAGCACCGTCGGATCGGGCGTCAGTCGGACATCGTGGTGATCGATGCGACCCGCCCTCCGCACCGCGACCGCCTGCTGCCCGCGGGCTGGCTGCGCGAACCGATCGAATCCGTCAGTCGGGCCACGGCTGTCGTGATCACCCACGTGTCGCGGGTCGGTGCGGCGGACGTTGCGGATATCAAACGTGAGGTCGCGGCGGTGGGGGGGCCGAGTGTGGTCGCCGACTGCGACCACCTATGGGCGGATGTTGCGGTGTTCGCGGAGGGGGGCGAGACGGTGCACGGCACCTCGTGGCTCGCCGGCAAGCGAGTGGTCGCCGTGTGCGCCATCGGGAACCCGACGCCGTTTCTTGACAATCTGCGTGGCGCTGGCGCGAGGATTCACGCGGAACTGGTGCTCCCCGATCACGACCCGTTCGCTCCGCAGACGCTCTCGCGGCTCCTGGCCGAGGCGGGCACAGCCGGAGTCCATGCCGTCGTGTGCACGGAGAAAGACTGGTCCAAGCTGTCCCGCGTGCGCCGGGAACTCTGGCCGTGCCCGGTGGCCCGCCCGAGGCTCGGACTGCGGTTTCTGCACGGCGAAACCGAGCTGAAGGCCCACGTGATTGCCGCGGCGGGCCTCGAGATCGCGTGATGTGGGTCTCTGGCAAATGGCGTTCGCTCCCGGGCGGGGAGGCCGCAACAATACACCCTCCATGGATGATCTCCTTCGATCCCTTTCGCAGTGGCGGCCCTTCACGGCATTGGTCGTGGGCGACTTCATGCTCGACCAGTACGTGTACGGCGACGCGGAGCGGCTCAGCGCCGACGCTCCGGTCCCCGTTCTGCATGTGCGGAGGAGTGAGCACCGAGCGGGGGGAGTGCGAATGTGTGTCTGGATCTCGCCGCGCTAAGGGGCAGCGTGCGGGCGTTCGGTGCAACCGGGGACGACTCGACGGCCGGGCTGTTGCGTGCGTCGCTGGAGAGCGCGGGCATCGCGAGCGAGGGGCTGGTGCGCGATGCTTCACGGCCGACGACGCTGAAGCAGAACCTGGTCGGCCTCGCCCAGGCGCGACACCCGCAGAAGATGTTTCGAGTCGACTACGAGTCGCGTGAGC
>JBEIUO010000045.1:0-9484 GCA_040374335.1 Phycisphaeraceae bacterium | reverse complement strand
TTGCGTCGTGCGCCACAGCAAATCCTGGTCGAGCTCGGTCGCGCTCGGGTGCTTGAACCAGAATACCTGGCAACCCTGCGGATTCACGCCCGACATCACGTGCCGGATGGAGCCGTCCTTGCCAGCTGCGTCCATCGCTTGCAGGATCAGGAGCACGGCGTGTCGGTCTGATGCATAGAGAAGGCGCTGAAGGCGGCTCAGTTCTTTCACCTGATCATCAAGGAGTTTCTGGCATTGCTTCTTTGATTTGTATACATGCTCGCCGAGCGTCGGCCACCTGTCGAGTTTCACCGATTTGCGAGGTGGGATTCGGAAGTCGTCGGAGTCGATCTTCTTCATGGTTGGTCTCTCCGTGCAGGCAGCACACCGCGGAGTGATTTCGCCAACGCGAGCGCCTTGCGCCCGGCGACGACGTCGAAGAGTTCCTCGTCCACGCCGCTTTGATGCACGCGGGCGCATCGGGGAGCCCCTGCATTCTGGATTCTGCGCCGCAGGCTGGCCGTGGTGTCGCTCACAACTTCTCCGTTGCGAAGAACGCCAGTTGAAGTGCCAACGTGGCCGCCACGCTCGCCATCCACCGCCGAGCCGAACGGCCCGCGTTCAGTTGCCGCGATGGAACCCGTCTGCATCGCCCCGCCACTCCTCAGAGCGGGGGAGTGCGGCAGAGATTTCTGGAGAGTTGTCTGCACGGGCGGCTCCGCGGGCCAGTCGTGCCTCCAGGCCCCGGCGGCTCCCGGCTCTGACGATCCTCTGTACTCGATGCGCACCGGCATGGCGCTCAAGTGGTCGAACAGCTTGGCCTCGGCGCGGATCGGCCACCAGCCATACAAAAAGAGCTCCAAAGGGCGCCACATCGCGACCCAGCCGCAGATCACCAGCCCCTCCCTCAGTAGTTCGCCCAGCCGCCGGCCCTTCATCGCGTTCGCGACGAAGTCACCTAGACCGACCGCCGTTACCAGAAATGCCAGCCCGACCAGCAAACTGATGCGGCCAATCCGGAGTAACTGGTGCAACCGACCCCGGGTGACCTCCGCTCGGTGCGTAAAGAACTCGCGGATGGCGGCGCGCAGCGCAGCGGGCTCGTCGACGAGGCCCGGGGGTCGTTGGGCCCGCTCCAGATGCACGAGCAGCGAGAGCGTCGCGTTGTGCGGGGCTTCGCGCGCCCAGCCCACGATGAAACCTTCCGCTTTGGGATCGAGGTCTCGTTCGCGGAAGGGAGATGCATCCATTGAGTTGAAGAGCTGCTTGAGCTCCGCGACCCGGACCTCGATCAGCTCACGGTTCGGTGGAGCGGGGTCGACGGTGGTTGACGGACTTGCGCCCACGCGGTTGCTCCGATCCATAGACGAGGACTTCATTTCGGTTGTTGTAACTCGCTTACCTCGCTCGCCCGAACTCCCTGCGACGAGCGTGATTGACAGCAAGAGCTTTGAGCCGCGGAGCGGCGTCTTCAACGCGGAGACTTCCCCGATCCCGCGACCATGCGGAGACGAGCGGCGGTCGCACTGAACTACTACACTGGGCGGGCGGCACGGTCACGCCTCGACCTCAGACATCTGACCGCGGGCAGCGGGAGGCTGTCGTAGGCGAGAGCGCGAAGGAACAAGACTGGCCCCGGTGGGACTTGAACCCACACGCCGTGTTACCGACTGCGGATTTTAAGTCCGCTGCGTCTGCCATTTCGCCACGGGGCCGAATCGCATGATTCTACCGGAGGTGTGGACGTTTGTAGGCGATTAGAACCGAGAATTGGGATGGGCTTGGCGGATTGCTTGCTGTCCGTGCCTCTGCTCTCGGCGCAGTTCTATCAGCGTGGCACTGACGCACGCGAAATCGGCGGGAGGCCTGGGCGTACGCGCAGGTGCGGTAGTTCGGCAGTGCGGCCGTTTATTCGCCGTCGTCTTCGTCCTCGTACTCATCTTACACACCGGGCGCGAGCCGAAGGCCGAGCTCGGCGAGCCCGCGGCCGTGGGCGCCCACGAACTCGATGGGGTAGGGCGTTTCACCCTTGGCGGCGAACCAGAGGATGCGATTGAGATCATCTTCGCTGGCCGCGTCCACGCGATCGAAGTCCTGCTGCTCGCTGAGTTCGGCGAAGTACCGGCCGACGGGGCCGAGGGACTGTTTCTTCGGGTTCATCTCGGTCAGCGAGACGCCGGGCGGGAGCGCGGCGAAGGGCGTTATGTCCGGGGTGTCGCTGAAGCAGGTCGACATCACGGGTGCCATGGCGTACCGCTGGTTCGCGGGGGCGATGCCGAAGATGCGCTCGATCGTGTGAATGACCGAGGCCTGGTTGTAGAACTCGCTGACGACCGCGCCCCGCCTCGAGTAGGGACTCACCACGAGGCAGGTCGAACGGTGGCCGTCGACGTGGTCCCATCCGTCCTGAGGATCGTCCTCGTTGATGAAGAAGACGGTCTTGGGCCAGAACTTGCTTTTGCTAACGGCTTCAACGATGCGCCCGACGGCGAGGTCGTTGTCGGCGACCAGCGCGCGGGGCGTCGGGTTGCCCTCTCCGGTTCCGCTGGTGTGATCGTTGGGAAGATAGATCACCATGAAGTTCGGAAGTCCACCCTCCTTCTCGAACTGCGCGAACTCACTGAGGAAAACGTCCGCGCGGATCTGGTCGGGGATGTCCATGTTCCAACCCGGGAAGTCCGGGCACGAGAACCGACGGACATTCTCGACACCGATGTTCGCGACGAACTTGATCTTGCGTTCCTTGCCGGCGAGGCCGTTTTTCCAGTCTTCCCAGATCGTCGGGAAGTCCGAGTCGGGTACCTCCTTGGCGTCGTCGAACTCGCCGTAGTTGCGGAAGCTGAAGCCGCCCGCGAGAACGTGGTCCCACACGAACCCGCTGCTGCTGTAGGTGAGCGGATCATCGCCGAAGGTGTAGCTCCGCGTGAACCCGCCGAAGCTGCGTTCGAGGTAGGGCGTGGTCGCACCCTCCGTGGCCCACGAGTGCCCGTCGGCGCTCAGCACACCGTTGCAGTAGTAGTTATCGAGCAGCACGAACTGATCGGCCAGCGCGTGCTGATTTGGAGTGATCTCTTTGCCGTAGATGCAGAGCTCCGGCTTGCCGCGCCCCTTGGGCTTCTCGCCTTGCGCCATGTCGCCAAAGACCTGATCGTACGTCCGGTTCTCCTTGATGATGTAGATGACGTGCTCGAAGATGCTCGGCTCGCCCGGCGCGGCGGGGATGGGGACGGGCTTGCGTCCCGCCACTGCCGCGCGCCGTTCGAGCGCGGCAAGAGTCTGAGGAACGCGACTGTCGGCGAGGGCTTGCTCGGTGAGTCGGGAGAGTTCGTCGGCGGCGGGCACGGCGAGTTTCTGGAGCGTGCCGACGTGACGGTGGCTGTTGGTCGCGCCGTCCTTGCGGGCGTTGCGTGAGCCCTTGCCGCGGATGTTCGCGACATAGATGTGGTCTTCGCGAACAGCGACGGCGCCGGGGAACCAGCCGGTGGGGATGAAGCCTCGCGCGGCGATCGCGCCGGGCTTGGAAAGATCGAGAACGGCGAGGGCGTTGTTCCCCGCGTTGGAGACGTAGAGAGTCGCCTCGTCGGGCGACAGCGCGAGGCCGTTGGGGAGGCTGCCGAACGGGAGCGCGGGGTGCGGGCGGGTGGTGCACTCCCGGGTGATGGTCCAGGTGGTCGTGTCGACCTCGGAGACGGTGTCGGAGTTGCTGGCGGCAACGTAGAGGCGTGAGCCGTCGGCGCTGAGCGCGAGTGACGATGGGGAAAGGCCGACCTCGAGCTCGCCCGTGACGGTACCCGCCGCGAGATCGACGGCGCAGACGGTGCCGCTGGCGGCGATGCCGCGCGCGTCGATGACGGCGGGCGTGCCGGACGAGGACGCGGTCTTATCGCCCTTGCCGGAGCGGCGACCTCCCCAGTTGGTGACGAAGGCGCGGGCGCCGTCGGGGCTCAGCGCGATGGCGTAGGGGGCGATGCCGACCTCGATGGTTCTGGTGACTTGTGACGCGGCGAGATCAACGATCCCGATGGCGTTGCCGCGAGAGAGGCAGACGTACGCGGTAAACTCGTCGGCCGAGAGCGCAACGCCGCAACCGAAGGCGTCCCCCCCCACCGCTGGTTTGGGAAGTTCGATGCGTTTACCGACGACCGGAGTACCGTCTTCGGCGATGAGGAACTCCACGAGTTCTTTGCCGCTGTTGGTCGCCCAGGCGCGCCGACCGTCCTTGGAGAGGACGAGGCCGGTCATGGAGCCGCCTCCCTCTGGGAACTTGGCGGAACCGATGAGCTTCCAGCCGACGGCGGCGAGGACGGAGATGCCGCGATTGTCCTTGAGGACCGCGAAGCGGCCATCGCGCGCAATCGCGAGGTCGACGGGGCGTGAGCCGTTCATCTCGATGATCTGACCCGCTGGCCGGATGAGCTGAGCGGTGGTGACGCGCTGAGCATCGCTGCCCAGTTCGGAAACGGGCCCGGCCGGAGTGAGGTCGGTCGGCTGGGAAGAGGCGATCGGGGCAAGCATCAGTACAACGGCGGCACCGAGGGTGTGACAATGCCGAGAGAGGATGGGGGTCATCATGGCGGATTACTCCTGCTGCGACAGCGTACGGAGTCGGCATGGGGCTGGGCGGCACGACCGGAGCCGTTCGCGGATCTTCTGCAAACCATTGCGATCAGCCGATGGGACTGCGGATCGTTCATTCCATCACCGGCGAGTTTACTGCGGCAGACTCCGAGGCGTCGCGTCACCGCCCGTACCGCCGAACAGGTCGTTCCGCGGCTCCTCGCCTTCATCCGTCGGTCCCTGGGCCCGCCCCTCGCCGAATCTGGCACACGGCCATCCGCCAGGAACCGGTACCCAAACTGCCGCAGAGATCGCGTGTCGACGTGGCCGTCGCCGTACATCGCGGCGGCTTTGTTCCCATGGCGCGCGTCCATGCAGTTGCGGTACGGCGCGGTCGCGATGTCACCCGAGGGATTCAGCCGCGGCGGATCGATGGTGTACGCCTCGTTGCCCAGCGCGGCTTCGGAGCGGCCATTGTTCTCGTAGGGAAGGCGCTGGTCCGGGGCGAAGTCCGCCGCGGAACCGGCGGCATCTCCCGCAACGACCATCATTGAGGGGTTGCCGATCTTGGAGAGGCGGACCGGAAAGTTGTGCCATCGGCCGTTGGTCTGGCGGCTGTTGCCCAGGAACTGGTAGTTGTACCCGTAGCACCCGTTTCGTTCGTCCACGCGATCGGGGACCATCGGGCAGATGTAGACCTTGCTCTCGAAGTCCTGGCGATCGTCGTCGGTGAGCGGAGTTGCGAATGCGCGACGCCTCATGAGCCCAGAGTATCTCCACGTCCGCGGCGTCAGCACGCACCGTCTCGAGCTTCAAGAGATCTTCAACGACCCATCGCTCAGCACCCCACATCCCAGCTCGCGAAGAAGTCGATCACGTCATCCGCGTCGACGCCGCCGTCGTCGTTGAAGTCTGCCGCGATGAGACCGCTGTCCCAATCGGTGAAGTACGCGATGACGTCGTCGCTGTCGACGGCGCCGTCGTTGTTGTGGTCCACGGGGGTCGTCACCGTGACGATCGGGATCGCGGTGACCGCGCTGCCGCACGAGTCGGTGAAGATGCAGTCGTACACGCCTCCGTCATCGCAGCGGGCTGGGGAGATCACGAGCGTCGCGGCGCGGGTGCCGGTGACTCGTCCATCGTCCGCGAGGTTCACAAAGAAGCCGTCCGGGCCACGCCTGCGCCACTGGTAGTCGGTCGCGGTGGGTGCCGCGACGAATAGTGAAATGTCCTCGCCGCGGACGACGGTCTGGTTGAAGGGCTGGGTGTTGATGGCGAGCGTGGACCCGAAGAGCACGGTTCCGACCTGCGCGGGCTCACCATTCGTGGCGCCGGCCACCGCGGAGGCGTTGGACTGCGGGAAGGTGGTGTTGCAGGAACGGACCAGGATGCGCCCGCCGCCGCCCGCGCCCCACTGCCCAAGGCCCGCGGGCCCGCCGTTGGCGGTAATGAAGCCGTTGCCCGCCATGACCGCGGCGCGGACGAGGATGCCACCGCCCGAACCTCCGCCGCCGGAGCCGGTCGATGCCGCGCCGTTGGCGGAAACGAGGCCGTCGTTGGTGAGCACGCCGTCGACATCGAGGGTGATCCGCCCGCCGCCCGCGCCACCTGGGTTGAGCTGAGAGGGAACACCGGGGCCCCCACCGGAACCGGGCTGATACGGACGCCAAGGGTCGCCGTTCGCGACGCCCCCGGGTGCTGAGCCCGAAGATGCGCCGGAACCACCGAAGCCGCCCCCGCTCCCGCCCTGACCTTCAGCCGTCGCGGCGCGTCCCGCGCCCGGGCCGCTGCCGGACGGGTAGCCTGCGCCGTTGGCATTGATCACGCAACCCGGACCGATGAGCAGATTCCCGTCGACGAACAACTCCACTCCGGCAGTTGTGTTCGGAGTGGGAGCGATGGTGGAACCCGCGCCGGTGACGGTGAGATTGCCGTTGATGAACTGAGGACCACTGCCCATGCCACACTTCGCGCCGCCGCTCACGGTGACGGAGCCCGTGAGAGCAAAACTGAGAACTCGCTCGAGGTTCGCGCCGTTCGCCACGTTGAGATTGTGGAGCGAGAACGAACTGAGCAGCCGGGTCGGCGCGGCGAGCGTCGTGGAGCCGGCGTCAACTGTCAGAGTTGTGGCTGCGGTGCTGGTGCCGAATCGAGTGTAGATGGTGCCCGCACCGCCGCGCGGGTAGAGCGTGGTGCCGGACGTCCCGCCGAAGGCGATCCGTGCGCCGGTGATCGCGCCGCTGTTCGCGCTCACAGAGATCCGTCCCCCACCACCACCGCCGCCGAGGCCGGTTGCGTTGCCGCCGTTGGCGGAGAGCGTGCCGCTACCCGCGATGGACGCTGCGGTGATGTTGATGGAACCGCCGGAGCCGCCGCCCGCGGCACCGGTTGCCGAGCCTCCGTTGGTGGAGATGAAGCCGTTGTGAGTGAACGCGCCGGAGAATGAGAGCCGCACGGCGCCGCCGCCGGTGCCGCCGAGATTAGTGGGCGAACCGTTACCGCCTCCAGAGCCGGCTTCGCTAGGGCTGACGGGCGAACCGTACACATTGCCACCCTGGAACGGATCGATTCCACCACCGCCGACGCCACCGTACCCAGCTCCAGACGCGCCGATGGTGGGACTGTTCGAAGGTCTGCCGGCTCCGCTGCCAGTCTGTGCGGCACCACCGAGACCGTCGAGGACGATGCCGGACCCGGCGTCGATGACCATACCGGGGCCGTTGATGTTGAGGGCGGAGAGGCCCGCGCCCCGGGACGTGAGGATGTTCCCCTCGCTGCGGAGGATCATGCCCTGGTTGAAGCTCATCGAGGAGCTGATGCGTGCGATGCTGTCGTCGGCCATCAGGAATGTACCCGGGCCGCTCAGCGTACCCTGAAACTCAACGTCAGCACCGTCGCGGATGGTGACATCGCGCGCAGCCGCGGTCGTGATCACGGGTGTGCGCGCGCCGATCGGCAAGCCCCCGTTGTCGATCACGAGGCGAGTAACGAGGGGATCGCCGTTGCCAACGAGAAAGACGGTGCCCGCGCCGCCGCGCCCTGGGCTCGAGAGCGGAGAGAGTCCACCGAATGCCTCGTACGAACCCGTGAACGTGATGGTGGTTGCGTTGATGCCGATGCGGCCCCCACCGCCACCACCGAAGGTACCTTCGCCGCCACCGCCGTTGGCCTGGAGAAGGCCGCTACCGACGAGTGAGGGTGTCTGGATGTAGATCGCGCCGCCAGAGCCGCTCCCCGCGAGCCCTTGGCCGAGGAGGCCGTTCGCGCGGATCGCGCCGTCGAGCGTGACGGGGAGTGTCGAGATGAGCCGCAGCGCGCCGCCGCCGGAGCCGCCGACACTATTCTCCACCGCCCCACCGCCGGAACCCGGGGTGTTGGGCTGGCGGATGTCGTCGTAGGAGACCCCTCCAGCGTTCGGGCCGCCGTCGGGAGTGCCGCGGCCACCGTGGCCGGCACCGGCACCGCCTTCGGCCGCGGTCCGGCGCAGACCCGCGCCCTGCCCTTGACCGCCCGGGAAGCCCATCCCATCGAGGTTGATCTCTGAGCCCGCGTCGATGGTTGTTGAGCCAGTGACTTGGACGGTGAGCGTGGTACCGGCGATGGTTGGCGTGAGTACGTTGCCGGGTCCTGCGAGCGCGAGGTTGCCGGTCAACGTGTTCGTCTGCTGGAGCGCGAGGCGACCGTTCCCTTGCATCGAGAGGTTCTGGAGGTTCTGGCCCTGCGTGAACCTCGCCAAGCCGCCGTTCGGGACTTCGAGCGAACCGGCGATAGGGGAGATGAAACTAGTCGATGCGCCCACGGGCAACCCGCCCGCGTCGACGCGAACGATGTTGAGGGGCCCGCCGCGATCGATGTAGATGGTGCCGGCGGCGGCACGGAGGAGAGGTACACCATCGTCGAGGCCGCCGCCCGCGACCAACCCACCGGAGAAGGCGTACGTCGTGGTGCCGCGAACGATGACCCGCCCGCCGGAGCCCGCGCCGCCGCCGCCCGTCGAGTCGCCGCCGGAAGCGCGGATGAGACCGCTACCGACAAAGGTTGTGCCCCGGAGTTCGATGGAACCGCCCGAGCCCGCGCCGGCACCGGTGCCTCGCGACTCTCCATCACACAACACATGACCGTCGATCTGCATCGTCCCCTCTGCGATGATCGAGATGCGACCGCCACCCGCGCCACCGAGCGCGGGGCCGAGGGCACCGCCACCGGAACCGGAGTCGGTGGTCTGGGGATGGCTGCCGTAGGACGGTCCGGGCGGGACCGCGCCCCGAGACGTTCCGGAGCCGGCGTATCCCGCGCCGCTGCCGCCGAAGCCGCCGGCGCCGGGTCGACCAGAGCCGGGACCGAGCCCTCCGGCCCAACCACGTCCGGAGGCGTCAACGCGGCTGGGGACGCCGCCGACAAGGCCCTGCACGGCGAGGTTGAACGCGATGACGAGCTGCATGCCCTGCGTGTAGCCGGGATCGTGGGTCACGATTCCAGGGAGATCGCCCGCACGCTCGACGGTGAGGGCGGATGAAATGCGGACCGTTAACGGTGAGCGTGGTGCCGCGGACGAACAGATCGGCCTCCGAGAGGAGCACCGGGCCGCCCGGGGTCTGGATCGAGTTCTGCGCGGCCTCGATGCGGGTTGGCGACGTGAGCACCACGACCACCTGGGCCGGAGCAGCCGCTGTCCACACACTCAGCACGAACGCCGCGAGGGCGCACTACAGACGATTGCTTTGCATCGCGAGCCTCCCCCGGGAATCCGGGACGATAACACAGTACCACAACCGGGGCTGGCGAGGAACGGAATCGTGTTAAGAATCGGACGCGAGGCGCAGCGAAAGCGATTACTTTGGCACGGGAGCCAGCTGGAGCGTGGCCATAACTGACCAGTGATCGGAGGGGAACCGTCCGTCGGGCATGCGGCGTCCGATCTCGGCGTCGAGGGTCTGGAACTGCGGCG
>JBEIUO010000635.1:0-2482 GCA_040374335.1 Phycisphaeraceae bacterium | reverse complement strand
GATCCTTCCCGGACCCGGAGCACGACACGTCGACCAGGTGGTGTGGTTCGAGTTCGGCGCACCCGCTCCCGGGCCCGCCATGCTGGCAGCGATCGCGATTGGGGCGCTCGCGGCAGGACGCCGGCGATAGGCGATCTGCGGCCTCAGCGGCGTGTGAGCACAGCCCAGTTCAGTGAGAGAGTGCGCTTTGTCGGGCGCGGCGAGAAAGCCGCGCCCCCGGCCCGTCGTTCGTAAACGGTTCTGCGTCGGGCTGGGTGAATCACGTTTGAGAACCACAACAAGGGAGCATGACCATGAACGTCCTTCGCACATCGTTGATCGGCGCGGCGGCGGTCGCGTGCTTGGCGGGAGTGGCTTCGGGCGGGCCCGTGTTCACGTATCTGACGGCGAATCGCGGCGTCGTCGCGAGCAACTTCTATCCCTACTGGGTCGAGCACGAGCGGGTGCCGAGCTCCATGGCCGGCTTCGCCCCGTACTCCGCGTCCGTCCAGGTTTCATCTTGGGGCTACGGCGATGCTCACGCAGAGCAGGTCTCGTCGTTCTCCTCCGATTCGATGACGTTCTCGACATCGCTCTACGGGGGAGGAGGAATCGGGCATTCGACGATGGGTATCGCTGAGTCGTTTTTCGATGTCTTCTTCGAGGTCACTGAACCCGTCGAGAGCTTCCATATCTTCGGCCTGCGCGGCGGTGCACCGGGTTACGATCCGTTCCCGTTCGAGAGTCGGATCCGCCTGACCGACACGTCGACGAACACGCGCTCGATCGATTATGCCGGGGGAGTGGGCGAGTACGTTTTCGCGGAGGCGGCTTTGGTCGCCGGTGTGCTGTACCGCTTGGAGATCGGGTCGCAGTGCTCGGGTATCACGTACTGGACCGATGGTTGGGGTCAGGTTGTTGAAACCTCGTCACAGGGCGACTCGCTAGAGATTCAGATGGTCATCCCGTCCGTCGCCAGCTCACTTGTGATGCTCGGCGGGATCGGCCTCATCGGCGGCCGTCGGCGGAGGTAGGGCCCGATCGTTGGGGGATGGGCGTCAGGAGCGTGACTGCCAGTGACTGCCACTGGCAGCCGTCTCCAGACGGTTGGGTCTGAGCGGTTTTCCAACCGCTCTCCGTGGTGGTCGTGCGAAATGAGTACGCGACCGAAAGTCGCGGCGACCTATCCGTAAACATGTGACTGCCACCCGCAGCGGTCGCCACATCAGCAGCCGCTGTCCCAAGCTCCAAAGAACGCGATCACGTCGTCGCCGTCGACACCGCCGTCGTTGTTCACGTCCGCGGTAAGATCGCTGGCGTCCCAAACGCTGAAGAACGCGATGACATCGTCGCCATCAATACCGGCGTCGCAGTTGAAGTCGCCGAGGCAGATCGTGAGCGTGGCGTGGCGACTGGTCACGCTGCCGCAGGCGTTGGTCACGACGCAGTCGTAGCTGGCGACATCGGCGGGGCCGACGTTGGTGAGCGTGAGGGTGGCGTTGGCGGCGGAGGGGTTGCCGAGCGTGTCGATCGCGATGGTGTCCTTACGCCATTGAAACGTGATGGGGGCGGTGCCTGACGCGGTGAGCGAGAGGGAAACAGTGCTCCCAGCACAGGCTCGCGTGGCCTCCGGTTGTTGAGAGATCCCAGCAGATGTGCGCAGCTGGTCGAGCGGCGCGCGGGCGATCGAACTCAGACGAACTTCGTAGATCGTGCCCCAAAAGTACTGCGTGGAGTTGGGGCTCTGGACGTTCCCGATCCCGACGCCGGGAAGAGGCCCGGTGAGCGCGACCGTTGGGCGCTGGATTGTCGTCGCGCTCGCGACGAGTTGACGGTCGACATAGATCCCGGCGGTGCCGGTGCCGTCATCGAGTGACGCGGCGACGTGGAGGATCGACGACGTCGGGAGGGGAGTCGGAGTTTCGACGATCAAGACGTTGTTGACATAGAAACCGAGCCGTCCGTTCGACTGGATCGCGAGAAAGAACGGATCCAGCCCGCCGCGGTCGTCCCCGCGGAAGACGATCTGATTCAAGCCGAACGGAGACGGGTTGTATCCGTTCGTGGAGAGAACGGCTTCAACGGTCATGCTCCGAAGGTTGGCGTAGAGTGCGGAATCCGGAACGGTGACTCGATCATCGAGGCCATCAAGGCGCAAGCCGTCGGTGGCGCAGGTGTCCGCCGCCGGTGCGTAGATGGGTGAACCGGCGGGAGTGCCATGGTTGCCCAGGGCCGAGTCAAGGATGGGCCCGCTCGCGACAGCGCCCGGAACACCTTCGTCAAATCGCCACCATCCCACGGTCTGCGCGTCCGCCGCGGGCGCCGTCGAGCCAAGCAGGAAGGCGGCGGCAATCGAGCTTCGTGCGAGCTGCGGGATCGCTCCGGCAACGGAGAATCGCCTTGAATCTGCCATTTCTCACTCCCTTCGAGAGCAACCGGGAACGAATACGGCGCAAACGCCGCGGGGCTCTACCCGGGGCAATGTACCTGTATCGCGACTTTG
>JBEIUO010000656.1:0-2396 GCA_040374335.1 Phycisphaeraceae bacterium | reverse complement strand
CTTCGTTCATGAAGATGACGGTGGGTACACGGCGGCCGCCGCAGATCATGACGGACTCGGCGAGGTCGCTGTGGACGTCGCGGTCGCAGACGCGGAGGGAGATCCACGAGGGGCATGCGCGTGCGATGTGGTCGAGCATCGGGACCTGCTGGACGCAGTCGCCGCACCAGGTGCCGGAGATCACGAGGACGTTGAGCTGGCGGGCGAAGGAGTTGAGCAGGTCGGTGTGAGCGCCCGAGAGGTGGACCTTGTTGTGGAAGACGGTCCACGATGCTCGCTGGTCGGCGGTCGCGGTGGCGAGGTAGGCGTCGTACGAGAGCGCGCGTTCGAAGTGAGACTTCAGGAACTGCGGAGTGATCACGGCGTGGGCTCCTCGGCGGGCAGGAGCCGCCCGACGGTCGCGGGTTTGATGGGGAACTCGGCGAAGGTGGCGCGGAGGTCGGCGAGTGTGACGCGGGAGAGGCGGTCAATCTCCGTCTCGAGCGGGGAGTAGGAGCCGATGGTGGACCACATGCGGCCGAGGCGGTGCATGCGGTCGTGGGGCTTTTCGCCGCCGATGGTGGCCTGGGTCGCGACCTTCATCACGACGCGGTCGAGCTCTTCCTGCGTGAGCGTGTTCACGAGGGACTCGAGTTCGGTGGTGATCACGCGTTCGATCTCGTGGGCACGCTCGGGATCGCCGGAGGCGAAGACGAAGAACTCGCCGAAGCCGTCGTGGGGGTCGAAGGAGGCCTGGGCGTCTTCGGCGATACCCGTCTCGATGAGCGACCAGTGCAGGCGGGAGTTGTCGGGCGCGCCGAGGATCTGGGCGAGGACCGCGGCGGCGTAGCGGCGTTCATCGGTCATCGAGGGCGCGGGGCACATGCCGAGCCAGTATGCGCGGCTGACCTTGGCGTCCTTGAGCTCGAGTCGGCCGCCTTTGACCGGCGGGCGCGCGTTGTCGCGAAGGGGCGCGGCGCGTTGCCACTTGCCGCAGAGGGAGTCGAGCTGCGCGCAGACGGCTTCGAAGTCCATCTTGCCGGCGAGGGAGACGACGGTGTTGTCGGCGGAATAGCGGGCGTTGAAGTAGTCGCGCATGCGGTCGCGTTCGAGGGCGGTGATCGACTCGGTGGTGCCCAGCACGCGGTGGGAGAGCGGGTGCGTGCCGAAGTGCTTCTCGACGCTGGCCTCGTAGAGAACCCAGAAGGGGTTGTCCTTGTACATCGCGATCTCTTCGAGGATCACGTTCTTCTCGGTGTCGAAATCGGTCTGGCGGAGGGCGGGGCGCATCATGCGGCCGAGGAGGTCGGTGGCCTCGTGGAGGCACTCGGGGATGACGTGGGCGTAGAAGCAGGTCATCTCGTTCGAGGTATAGGCGTTGTTGCGGGCACCGATCTCGTCGAAGCCTTTGTTGAGTTCATCGGCGGAGAGGTCGTCGGTGCCCTTGAACATCATGTGTTCGAGGAAGTGGCTCACGCCCATGAGTGGCGTGCTCTCGTCGCGCGCGCCCGTCTTGACGAAGAATCCCGCGGCGGCGCTGTGGGCTTCCGGGTCGGTCTCCGCGATGATCGTGAGCCCGTTGGGGAGGACTTTCTGCTGAAACGTGATGGCCATGCGTGAAGGGTAGCAGATGCGTCCGCGCCGGGTGGTCCGCGGGCAGGTATGCTGACGCCCCATGAAACCCTTTCTTGTCGTTGTGTGCGCCGCCCTGGTGGCACCCGGATCGCTTGCCCAACTGAGCCGGGAGGACTTCCGTCGCGCGGGGGAGACGCAGCAGCGCTGGTCGGAGGCGTGGAAGGCTGACTTGGTCCGGCCGCGGTGGTCGGACGACGGACGCACGCTGTGGTTCCGTGACGGTGGGGCGTTCGTCGCTGTTGACGCGG
Source organism: Phycisphaeraceae bacterium (assembly GCA_040374335.1). Classification (GTDB taxonomy): domain Bacteria; phylum Planctomycetota; class Phycisphaerae; order Phycisphaerales; family UBA1924; genus JBEIUO01. Next base: position 534 of record JBEIUO010000656.1, on the reverse strand, counting down.
CGACGGGGACGAAGCGCGCGCTGTACGACGAAGGCGTGCTGCGCGGCGCGCTCGCGGGGTTCGCCCCCGATCTCCAGGAGGAGGGTGCGAAGGTCGAGGCCGTGCGGCCGCTGGGCGGCGGCGCGCTGCTGCTGCTCCGCGGGGTGTCCCGGTGCGTCGTGCTGGACGCGGGTGCCCTGCGCGACGCGACGGTCGAAGAAGCCGCGCCCCTTACCCTGACGCTCTCGCCGTCGCCCGATCGGCGCGACGGCGGCAGCGGCGAGACGGCCCTGCTCTTCCGCAACGATCTCGCGGCGGAGGCGGAGGTGCTGTGGATCGACGGCGAGGGCAACCGCAAGCGGTACGCCACGATCCCGGCGGGCGGGTTTCATCGCCAGCACACCTTCGCGGGGCACGAGTGGGTCGTGGTGAGCGGGGGGGAAGACGTTGGTTTCGCGCGCGGGGCGTCCGAGCCGCGGCTGGTACCGATCGCGAAGCCCGCGGCGCAGGCGGAGCCGGAGCGCAGGCGTGGGAGGGGACGGTCGTCGCGCGAGG
>JBEIUO010000023.1:0-11357 GCA_040374335.1 Phycisphaeraceae bacterium | reverse complement strand
GGCGCACTGGTTGTGGGCGGGAAGGTCGGTGGTGCCCATGGAGTGGCAACTGGTGCAGAGTTGCGATGTGTTGTTGCGCATGACGAGGAAGTCACCGAAGGCGTTGTTGTGGGCGTCGTGGCAGGCGGTGCACTGGAGTTCGAGGTTGGGGTCGAGGCGGATCTCGGGGGGGAGGGTTGAGGGGTCGCGGAGGTGACCGGCCTGGGAGGCGAGGGCGGAGTCGAAGCGGAAGGAGATGGGGTGGTCGTCGCGGAGATCGGTACCGAGGTTGCCGGGGCCTGCGGGCATGGTGGTGACACCGCCGGTCATCTGGATGGGTAGATCTCGGGAGAGGACGGCGCCGATGGCGATCGTGCCGTCGTGGCAGGAGAGGCAGAGTTTGGAGGAGCCGGTGGGTTGGCCGGGGTGGGCTTCGAGGGCGCGGCTGGTGTAGACGGTGTAGGCGCGGGGCGCGAGGCTGCGGTTCCAGAGCGCGGCGACGGGGGAGGCGTCGTGTGGGGCGTGGCAGAAGATGCAGACTTGATCTTCGATGGTCGCGCGAACGGTGCCGGTGCCGCCGGCGGAGAGGTTGTGCGGGCCGTCGACGACGCTGATGAACTGGGCGTGCGCGGCGGTGGCGGCGGTGGTGATGGCGAGGAGGATGGAACGGGCGAAAGTCATGGCGCGGTTCCTTCGGTGATTCGCTGGAAGATCTGAACGCGTTGGTTGTAGGAGTCGGCGATCCAGAGGCGGCCGGAGGCGTCGTAGTGAGCGCCGGCGGGGAGCCAGAACTGGCCGGGGCCGGTGCCTTCGCCGCCGAAGGTCATGAGGAGAGAGCCCTGGGGATCGAAGAACTGGAGGGCCTCGAAGTTGGCGTCGACAACGCAGAGGTTGCCGTCGGGGTCGATGGCGATGCCCTTGGGCTGGGAGAAGTAGCCGGGGAGATCTCCCTTGCGGCCGATCTGGAGGACTGGGGTGAGGTCGGGGTCGAAGACCTGGATGCGGAAGTTAAGGGAGTCGCTGACGAAGAGGCGGCCGGAGGGGTCGAGGGCGACGTGGGTGGGGAAGTTGAACTGACCCGGCGCGCTGCCGCGGGATCCGATGCGGCGGAGCTCGTTGCCTTCGGGGGAGAGGATGATGATCTGGTGGGAGGCGACGTCGGCGACGAAGAGTCGGCGGTCTTGGGCGACGGCGATGCCGCAGGGGCGGGCGAGGATGCCGATGCCGAGTCGGCCGAGTGAGTTACCGGAGGAGTCGAAGGCCCAGATGCAGGATGCGGTGGCGTCGGCGACGAGGATGCGGCCGGCGGGGTCGAACGCGACGGCGACGGGGAGTTCGAAGCCGGGGTTTGGCGCGGCCCAGGTGGCGTAGGTACGGGAGGTGAGGTCGAAGACGTGGAGGGTCTTGCCGTTGCTGTCGGCGACGAAGGCGCGGGAAGCGTTGTCGGTGCAGATGCCCATGGGAGAGGTCATCGCGCGGGGCTGCGAGGCACCGAAGAGGGCTTCGCCGAGGCGGGCGAGGCCGGCGCGGGCGGGTTTGAGATCTTGATCGGTGCGGAGTTCGCCGAGGAAGCGGAAGCGCGGAGTGTCGGGCGGGGAGGGCCAGGTGCGCGCGGAGGGCGAGGCCTCGAGGAGGGGCCCCGCGGGTGTGCCGCAGCCGACGAGAGTGGCGGCTGCGGTGCAGAGGAGGAAGATGGATGCGGGTGAGCGTGGCATGGGGCTAGAAGACTCTTCGGAGACCGAGCTGGAGGAGTTGTGCGGATTCGTCGCTGTTGTCGCTGTCGACGGTGGAGTTTCGCACGTTGCAGTAGATCGTGGTCTGGCGGCGGTGCCAGCTGACGCCGACGATTTCTTCGAGTCCTTGGGAGTCGCCTCGGGACTGGGAGTCTTCGTGGCGGTACTCAAGACGAGCGTTGAGGTCGAAGTCTTCGTTGAGGCGGTAGTTCCAGCGGAGGCTGGCGCGGTCGAAGGTGACTTCGTTGGCCTGCTCGGTGTACTCGATGAACTCGCGGCTTGCGTCGGCGCTGAGGCTGGAGCCGGGGCCGAGGGGGTAGATGTAGAGGACCTGGAAGCGGTTGACGATGTAGGGGTCGAACGTGCTGTCGTGGTTGTTGTATTCGTAGTTGAGGTCGAGGCCGCCGATGCGGTACTCGGCGCCGAGGAGGAGGTCGTTGACGTCGTCGAGGATGAAGGTGGTCGGGTCGTCGGTGTCGACGGTGTGACCGATGGTGCGGTAGGTGGAGTAGAGGGAGACGCCGTCCATCCAGCCTTCGGTGAAGGTGTAACGGATGGAGAAGACGGTGCCGGTGGTGTCGATGGTGTTGCCGGGATCGGGGCCGATGTCGTAGCTGATGAGGAGGGTCTCGCCGTCAACGAAGGCGCCGCCGAGGATGCCGCGGATCTCGGTGCGGTCGGGGAGGATTGTGGCGGTGTAGTCGATGCCTTCCTGGAAGACGGGGAAGCCGGCGGCGGGGGTGATGACGATGGAGCCGGGGACGACATTGCGGCGGGGGGAGGATGATGGGGAAGCCGTCGTTGAAGACGTAGGGCTCGTTGAAGATGCTGAAGTTGCTGCCGCGGGCGCTGTTGACCTGGTGGTTGAGTGAGACGCCGGCGGAGGCATCGAGGCGGCCGTAGGGGACTTTCTTGGTGTAGTCGAGTTGGCCGGAGGCGAAGAGTTCGTCGCTGGAGAAGTCGCCGGGGGCGGTGAGGCGTTGGGCGCCGATGGTGGCGGTGCTGGTGAGGCTTTCGAAGAGGCGGTGGCGGATGGAGGCGTCGGCGCGGACGAGGTCTTGCTGCTGGCCACGAACGTCGCGGGTGTCGAGGGTGAGGTTGTAGCGGGTTTCGAGTCGTTCGGTGTGGCGGAGGGTGAGGGATTCGTCGAGGCGGAGGGTTTGTTGTTCCTGGGAGCCGCCCTGGCGGTACATGCGGAAGGAGGAGCGGAGTTCGTCGGGTTGGTCTTCGAGGTCGAAGGCGTAGGTGTGGACGAGGTTGAGGTCGTGGCGGTCGTAGGCGTCGGCGAAACCGCCGGCCTGGCTCTCGTCGATGTAGTCGAAGATGTAGACGGTTTCGAGTCGTTGGGAGGGTGTGAGGCGGGCGTTGGCCTGGGCTGTGAAGGAATCCTGGGTGACGTTGCTCTTGAGGTTTCCGAAGCCGCCGTCGAGCTCGGTTTCGCGGTGGAAGTAGCGGAAGGAGGCGTTGGCCTCGGAGCCGCCGATGCGGGTGGCGATTCCCTCTTCGGTGAGGGTTTCCTCGATGGTGCCGGCAAAGGGTCGATCGAGGATGCTCTGTTCACGACGGGCGAAGACGTCGGTCGGCATGGTGCTGGTGCCGAAGATGAGCGCGTTGAGATCCCAGAGGTGGACGAAGTCGGTTTCGTCTTCTTCAGAGCCGGTGACGCTGGAGTCGACGTTGATCTTCTCGGCGCCGAGTTGGACGTTGGCGACGAGGTCGACGAGGTTGCGATGGCCGAAGGCCATTTCGGTCTGAAGGTCGAAGAGGGCGCGGTAGCGGGACTCGGTGGTGGTCTGATCTTGCGCGCCGCTCTGGCTGATTTTGTCGCTCTGGTGCTGGAAGCGGAACTCGAGGGCGGATTCGAGCTTGATGAGTTCGAAGGTCTTCCAGGTTTCGCGCGGGGTGCCGACGACGACGGGGCCGTCGTCGACCGGCTGGATGTCTTCGGTCTGACCCGCGACTCGCCCCGCGAGGACGAGGATGGGGAGGACGAGGGATCTCGCGGTGCGGCGGTTCACGAGGGAGAGGTGGGTTCGTGGACGGGTTCGGCGGGGGGTTCGGAATGGGGCGCGACGGGCGGAGGCGTGGAGGGAGAAGGACCCGAGGCGGGAACTTCGGATTCCGGTGTGGGGGGCGGGGCGAGGCGGGAGGCACCGGGCTTGAGCATGAGCGGAGTGTCACCGCCGTGGCCGAAGTGGCACTCGATACACCCGAAGTTGGGATCGGCGTGCGCGGGGACGACTGATCCGTTCAGCATGGTCGCGGCGTGGCATTGCATGCAGAGCTTGCGGTCCTGGCTGCGGAGGAGCCACTTGCGTGCGGACTCGTGGGGCGCGTGGCACCAGAGGCAGGCTCCGCCGGCAACGGCACCGTGCACCCAGGCGTGGCCCTCGGCGACCTTTTCGTGGCAGGTATAGCAGGCGCGTGGGTCGTTGCGGCTGGGCTTGTATTGGGTGTTGTGGCAACTCTCGCACTTTTCTTCGGCGAAGGGCTTGTGCACAACGACAGAGGCGGAGATGGTGGAGTCGCCGGGGCCGTCGGCGCCCTTGGGCGGCAGGAAGGGATCGGGGACGCCGTCGAAGAAGAGGCTGAGGGTGGAGTAGTTTTTCTTGGTGACGGTGCACCCTGCCCAGATGGCGAGGCAGAGCGCGGCGCCCCCCACTGCCATCACTGGGAAGGTGAGGCGTCGGAGGCGAGAGAGGCCGCGATGGCGCGGGGAGAGTCTCATGCTGGGGCTGGTTACTTGGGCTCGGGCTGTTTGGGGGCGGGTTCTTGGGGGGTCGCGAGGGTTGGGTCTTCCTGGCCGGGCTCGACGCCGCCGATGTTCTGGAACTTGAGTGTCTCGGCGGAGGGTTGGATGACACCGGAGTCGATCTTTGCGGCGGTGGCGGCGAAGTCGCTGATGGCGTATTCGGGGCGGCGATCGCCGAGGGCGTAGAGGGCGATCTTGTTGTTACCGAACTGATTGGCGACGACGATAAGGCGGCGGGCCTTGAAGCCGGGGTGGATGCGGTCTTTGAAGAGTTCGAGACCGGAGTCGGTGACGGCGACACCAACGGGGAGATTCATGGCACCGGGGAAGTCGCCGCCGGCACCGAAGTGCATGAGCAACTTGAACTGGTCGTTGAACATCTGCACGTTCTGAAAGCCAGCGTCGACGACGTAGATGATGCCCTCGGGATCTACGGCGAGGTGCTTGGGGCGGGCAAAGCCACCGGCGTGATCACCCTGTTCGCCGAGAGACCCGAGGAACTTGCCATCGGGCGAGAACTTCTGAACCTTGCAACGCATCATGTCGGCGACGTAGATGTTGCCGGCCTTGTCGAGGCTGACGCCGACCGGGAGACGGAACTGGCCGTCCTCGTCGCCGACGGAGCCGATGGCGCCGAGTTCCTTGCCGGATTCGCGGTCGATGACGAGGACCTGCTGACGGGCGATGTCGGCGACGTAGAGCTTGTTCCCCGCGAGGGCGATGGAGGAGGGCTTGAGCTTGGGAATGGTCATCGCGCGAACGAACCGCTCGTTGCGATCGAAGACGAAGATCGCCGCGTGGACGCCGTCGGCGACGTATGCGGAGCCGTCATCACCGAGCGCGATGGCGACTGGACGCTCGAGGCGGTTGACGCCGGTGACACCGACGAGGCGGGTCTGCTTCTTGGCGAGGTCGAGGACGACCAGGGCCTTGGCGCGGATGTCGCAGACGTAGATCTTCCCATCGCGCATGGCGACGCCGTAGGGCTTGTTGACGTACGCGGCCTTGACGGAGTCCTTGCCGAAGACGATGCGTTCGAGGTCGGAGGACTCGGTGGGGGCGACGTCTTCGCTGGAGCTGAAGGACCCGATGTACTGGATGCGGGGCTCGTCGGGCGCGAGGGGCCAGAAGGCGTAAGAGCCTGTGGGCTTCGCGGCGGCGGCTTTGGTGCCACCAGAGTTCGAGGACGCGCAGCCGGCGACGAGGATGAGTGACGCGGCGGCGAGGGATGCGGAAAGGACGAGGCGAGTTGCAAGGTTGGTATTCATGGTGGCTCCGTGTGTGTCAGCGTTGAGAACGGTGCAAATCCGGTGCCATGTATGGAGGGGAGCCGAGCCGCGCTGGAAGGGGGGGTCGCCGGACAAAAAAGAACTCCGGGCACCGCAGAGGGTGCCCGGAGTGAGGGATCAAGCCATCAGCATCGGACCGTACGAATGAGCCTTACTTGATATGGCAAGTGAGGCAGAGGTGGCTGGACGCGTTGCTGAAGTTCAGCATGTGGGTGAAGTTGCCGGCGTTGTGCACGTTGTGGCACGTACGGCAACCGACGACGTACTGCGAGGTACCGGCGGAGTCAACCCACTCCTTGAGGCGGAGGCTACCCCACGCGCTCACCACCTGGTGGCTGGCGTTCTGCGGGTTGAAGCGGGTGCTGGTCGTGGTCGGATAGACCGCGTCTTTGCCGATCGGGTGATCGTTGGTCAGGTCGGTGCCGACGTTTGCGCCGCCGGGGATGAAGTTGGTACCGGTGGTGCCGCCGAAGCTATCGAGGGCGACGGTGCCGTCGTGGCAGGACATGCACAGGCGGCTTTCGCGGTCGAGGTCGGCCGAGGTGCCTGATTCACCTTCGAACAAGGTGTACGTGGCGGTCGACAGGGTGTGGTTCCACAGGCGGCCGGCTTCGACGTTCGCGAAGTGCGGGGTGTGGCAGGGGCGGCAGATTTCGCCACCCGACCAGGAGTAGCTACTGAAATCGTGGGCCGAGTTGGTGATCTGGGCGTTCGCGGCTCCGCACGCGGCGGCAAGAGCGAGAGTCCCAACGAGGAGCTTGGAGCGTGTCATTTTCTTCCTCAACTTTCTTGGCGGCCGGGTCTTGGGTCCGCCCAGGGTTCACCGGCCGATGACTGATGGCATATCTCTTTTGGCAACTGCCGTGCCAGTTAACCGGCGAGGAAAAACACCGTTCCTGATTCAAAAACGCGGTTTGCCGACTGTTCCGTTCCCGCAACTGGGAGGGAGTGTGCGGGTCCGATCCTCACGGCGGGAAGAGAACCCACGGGTGCGGGGAACGCGGGAGGGGGAGGAAGCCCGATCAGGACGTTGGCGGAGGTGGGACTTATGACGAAACTGGTGGACGGATGTGCGCGCCCGGTGGCGGGAATCAGCCTGACTGTTTTGGCGCTGAGTGCCGCGTGGGCGGCGTTTGGGCTGGATCACGGTGAGGTTGAGTATGCGGGCACCGCGAGCGCGGGGCTGGTGGCGACCAGCGAGCGGGTCGCGGACCCTCAGAGTTGCTCGGCGTGCCACCGGTTTGAGGGAGTCCACAGCCACCCGGTCAATATCAGGGCGTTGGAGGTACCTGGGAGTTCGCTGCCGTTGCAGGACGGGCGGTTGACGTGCCTGACGTGCCATGATGCGGGAGTGGATCATGCGACGGGGCGGGCACCGGTGGGAGTTCGGGGTGGGTCGGCCGCGGCGTTGTGCGTCACGTGTCACAGCGGGGGCGACGGGGGCACGAAGGCGATGCACGCGGCGGCGATCGGGAGGGCGCATCTTTCTCACAAACGGGAAACAGGCTCTCGCGCGTTTGGTGGGCTGGATGCGGAGAGCGCGATGTGCGTGAGTTGTCACGACGGAGCGTCGGCGAAGGAGGCGGGATCGCACTCGGTACGGATGATGTCGAGCGAGTTGCTGGCGGACCATCCGATCGGGGTGAAGCTGATGGCGACGGAGCGGACGCGTGGGGGCGACTTCAGAATCGCGAGTCCGGGCAGTATCGACCGCAGGATCAGGTTGTTTGATGGGAACCTGGGGTGCGGGTCGTGCCACAGCGCGTACTCGAAGGAGCCGCATCTCCTGGTGATGAACAACCGGGGGAGCAAGATGTGCCTGAGTTGCCATACGCAGTAGGCATTTCCCGAAGTTGAGAGGGCGAATGCGACCAACTTCCCATATTGGGAAGGGACGTATGGCCACAGACGAGGCGGGCGGGCGTGTGCGAGCGGGGGCAGGGGGAGAACTTGGTGGCACAGTGATTGCACGAACGACCACCCGGACGGCGGTGCGCGCAGACCGAGCGTGCGGGCGTGCTCGGGGTCAGGGTCGGGACTGGTTCAATCACAGGTGCGGTTATGGATCGAGACCATCACTGGGGGGCGAAGGCGTATTGGGGGCTGACCCTGGCGCTGCTTGCCGCGGGAACGGTGCTGGTGATCGGCGCGCCGGTGCATCCCCAAGTGGGGACGGTGCAGAAGCTGCTGTACATCCACTTGCCGGTGGCGGCGAACACGTTGGTGTTCGCGTTTGTGGTGTTTGTGGCGAGCGTGGCGTTCTTGGGGGGGAGGCGGGGGAGTTGGGATTCGCTGGCGCAGGCGGCGGCGGAAGTGACGTTGCTGAACGGGACGGTGCTGCTGGTGACTGGGATGGTGTGGGCGAAGGTAGCGTGGGGGCACTGGTGGATGTGGAGTCCGCGGCTGTGCATCAGCCTGATTCTGTGGGTGATGTACGGCGTGTACCTTGTGGTGCGGTCGCGGGTGTCTGGGGGACAACGGCGTGCGACGGTGGGGTCGATCTACGGGGTGGTAGCGTTCTTGAACGTGCCGCTGCTGTACTTGTCGGTGAAACTGCTACCCAACGACATTCACCCGGTGACGGCGGGGTTCCAGGCGGGGACGTACGGGACGCTGTTGGTGTGGTTTGCGGGGGTGACGTTCTTTTCCGCGGGCGTGATGGCGGCGAGCTATTCGCTGTCGAGGATGGTGGCGCAGCGGACCGAGCGTGAGGGCGGGGGCACGATCGGGATGAAGGGAGCGACGGCATGAACGCGACTATCGCGACAGTCGTGGCGTTTAGCGGGAGTCTCGCGCTGATGGGGGGCTACGCGGTGCGGGTTGCGATGGCGCTGCGCGCGGAGCGTAGGCGTGCGGCGACACCGTCCCGACCCGAGGAGCCGAAGGGGGACGGGTCGTGCACGCGGGAGGTGAAGCCGATGGGGCGCGTCAGGGCTTTGTGAGACCGTCGATCATCGCGTTGAAGGCGGGCGCGTTGGCGGACATCTGCTCGGCGGGCCCGGTCATCTTGATGAAGATGAGGCCGGCGGGCGCTTCGACGATCGCGGCTCTGAGGGTGTAGTTTGCCTGGGGTTCGCCGCCGCCCATGCCGGCGTAGGAGCCGGTCATCTCAACAACGGTCACAGGGAGACCAGCGACGGTGCGCTTTTGGGGCGTCGCGGCGACGGGCTGTCCCTTGGGGTCGCGGACCTGGCCGGCCCAGCGGGCGATGTTGTCGTCGACGGAGCCACCGGCGGTGGAGAAGACGACAAGGCAGGCCTTGGTCGCGTCGCCGGCGGGGCCGGGGACATCGGCCTCGGCGAGGCGCATGGAGTTGGAGGGGGGCTTGCCGATCCAACCACCGGGGAGGGGGAAGGAGACGCCCATGGCGGTGATCTGGGATGGCGCGGCGGGGGCGGGGATCGGAGCGGGGGAGGGCGCGGGCTGTGCGGTGGGCTGCGGCGCGGGTTGTGCGACGGGCGCAGGGGTTTGGGCGGGCGCGGGCTGAGCCTGGGGCGCGGAGCGAGGGGAAGAGAGGGGGGGCTGAGGCGCGGACTTCTCGCACCCGATGAGAACAAGGGGGAGGGCGAGCGGGAGCAGAATGCGGGAGGTGTTCGTCATGCGAGATGATATGCGGGGCGAGAGGCGAGCTTGGAACTAGAATGAGAACGAGCACGAGGGGCAATCGGAACGGGAGTGCTTCATGTCAGCAGAGAATCAGGCGAACACCGGCGGGGCTGCACAGCTGGCGTTGCTGAACCCCCCCACTCCTTGCGTTCTGCTGGACAAAGCCGGGCGGCTCGAGTTTGCGAACGGGGCGTGGGCTTCGGCGCACGGGCGGTTGCTCCCGCTCGCGCCGGCGGGGCGGAGTTTGGCGGCTGCGCTCGAGTCGCTGCCGTCGGCGGGAGCGGCGGCGGAGGGGATCCGAGAGGTTGTGAGCGGGCGGCGATCGGAGTTCACGTGTGATCTGTGTGTAGACGGCGAGGCGAACGCGTGGTTGCGGTTGTTTGCGTCGCGCGCGCCGGGGGACATGACGCTGGTGCTGCTGGTGGACGTGACGGATCATCCGGCGGCGCACGCACGAGACGAGAGCGAGTTGCGTCTTCAGCGGATCGTCGAGGCGGCGATGGACGGGATCATCACGATCGACGAGACGGAAACGGTGGTGATGTTCAACAGCGCGGCGGAGCGTGTGTTTGGGGTGAAGGCGGAGGATGCGATCGGGGGGTCGTTGTCGCGTTTCATTCCGCAGCGGTTCAGGCCGGATCACTCGTCGCACCTGCGGGCGTTCGGGAAGACGGGGACGTCCAGCCGCGCGATGGGGAATCTGGGGACGCTGGTGGGGCTGCGGGCGGACGGCACGGAGTTTTCGATGGAGGCGTCGATCTCGCACGCGGCGATCGGGGCGAAGCGGTTTTACACGGTGATTCTGCGGGATGTTTCGGAGCGGAAGCGGCTCGAGGCGCAGTTCCTCCACTCGCAGAAGATGGAGGGGGTCGGGAGGCTTGCGGGGGGAAATCGCGCACGACTTCAACAACCTGCTGATGGCGATTTTCAACTACCTGACGCTGGCGGCGCGGCGGGTGGGCGAGGATCATCCGGCGCGGTCTTCGATCGCGCATGCACAGCACGCGGCGGAGCGAGCTGCGGATCTTACTCGGCAGCTGCTGACATTCGCGAGGAAGCAGCCGATGAATCGGCGGGTTCTGCACCCGAAGGAGCTGCTCCACGCGGTCACGCCGATGCTGAAGGGGTTGCTGGGGGAGGACGTGGCGCTGCGCGTGGTCGCGGACCCGCAGACGGCGAACGTGTCGGTGGATCAGTCGCAGTTCGAGCAGGTAATCGTGAACCTCGCGATCAACGCCCGCGACGCGATGGCGGGCGGGGGGACGCTAACGCTGGAGACGCGGAACGTGTCGTTGGACGAGACGTACTGCGGGCCCCGCGGGGATGTCAAGCCCGGGCATTACGTGGAGTTCGCGGTGACGGACACGGGCGCGGGGATGTCGGCGGAGGTTCAGTCGCGGCTGTTTGAGCCTTTCTTCACGACGAAGGCACCGGGAAAGGGAACGGGCCTGGGGCTGGCGACATCGCACGGCATCGTGAAGCAGAACGGCGGGCACATCGCGGTGTACAGCGAGCCGGGAAGGGGAACTTCGGTTCGCGTGTACTTTCCGAGGGTGCAAGGGGAATCGGAGCAGCAGGCACCGAGTGCGCAGAACGGAACGGCGCCGGGCGGAACCGAGACCATTCTGCTGGTGGAGGACAGCTCAATGGTGCGGGAGCTGGTCGCGGACGAACTCAGGCGCGTCGGCTACACGGTGGTGGTCGCGGCGAGCGCGGCGGACGCCCTCAAGTTCGCGCAGGGGCTGGCACGACCGGTGGACCTGCTGCTCACGGATGTGGTGTTGCCGGGGATGAGCGGCGTGGAACTTGCGGAGACGATGTCGGCGAAGGGGGAGGTCCCGGTGATCTTCATGTCCGGCTACACGCGCGAGACGATCTCGCAGCGCGGGGTGGACCCGGGACGACGGGTGTTTCTGGCGAAGCCGTTCATGGTGGACACACTGCTGCACTTGCTGCGGAAAGTGTTGGAGACACCGCGGGCGTAGCGGAGCGGGGCGG
>JBEIUO010000065.1:0-8154 GCA_040374335.1 Phycisphaeraceae bacterium | reverse complement strand
GGTGCTCACGATCGCCGGGACGACGATCCTGCTGCTGGGACCGAAGATGTTCCGGTGGCTTTTCCTTCCGGTGGGGTACCTGGCGTTCGGGATCACGGTGTCTGAGCGGATCATGATCTCGATGACGTTCCCGCTGCAGGCCATCGCCGCGAAGGGCGCGTGGGTGATGCTCACGATCCTCTCGGGGGTGTTCGGGTACGACGTGGACCGCGAGGGCAACGTCCTGCAGATCATGTACAAGGGCGCGGTGATCCCGCTGAACGTAGCGGAGCAGTGCTCGGGCATGCGGATGATTGTGGCCTTCCTCGCGTTGGGCGCGGTGATGTCGCTGATGAGCCGGCACTGGTGGCAGCGGATCGCGTTGGTGCTGCTGGCGACGCCGGTGGCGGTGTTCCTCAACATCATCCGCGTGGGCGTGCTCGGCCTTGCCTCGCTCTTTTCACCTGAACTGGCGACTGGCGACGCGCACATGCTGATCGGCACGCTGCTGCTCATCCCCGGGCTTGGGCTGTTCCTCGCGTGCCAGTGGGCCCTTGAGAAGATCGTCCAGGAAGAGCCGGCGGCGTCGGGGGACAAGTCATGAGCAAGGCGCTTCGAAACCCCGCGTTTCTCGTGGCGGTGATTGTCTTGGCGATCGCCGCGAGCTCGATGAGCGCGGGGATCGCGTACTTCAAGGTGTACCTGCGCAAAGCAGAGATCTACCCGGAGTCGGGCCTGAAGCTGCTGAGCCTTCCGTCGGAAACACGGTCTTGGGTGCAGATCTCCCAGGACCAGCAGGTGAGCGTCGAGATCCAGGAGGTCCTGGGGACGAACAACCACGTCACGCGGTGGTACCAGAAAAAGACCGAGGCCGGGGACGGCGTCGTGGTGCAGTTGCACGCGGCGTACTACACGGGCATGATCGACACGGTCCCGCACGTTCCCGACCGGTGTTTTGTGGGCGCGGGGATGGAGATGACGGGCGAGATCGGTGACATGCCGCTCCAGTTGGACACGTCGAGGTGGCGTGAAGACACGAGCGTTCCCGAGCGGCTCAGGGGCCGGATTTTCACAACGTACGACCGCAATCGCGCGCCGGTGCGGCTGCCCCGAGACCCGGCGGAGACACAGATCCGCGTGATGCGGTTCCGCACGCCCGGCTCTGACACGCCCACGTTCGCGGGCTACTTCTTTGTCGCGAACGGGGGAACGGTTTCCCGCGCGGAGAAGGTCCGTCTGCTGGCGTTCAACCTCGACGACTACTACGCCTACTACATGAAGGTTCAGTTCACCACATCCAAGGTGGCGGACGAGCACGAGTTCGTGCGGGTCTGCACCGACATTCTGAACGAGATGTATCCCGAGATCATGCGGTGCGCACCGGATTGGGTGCGTGTCGAAGAAGGCAACTACCCGCCCGACAATCCCCGCCGACAGGGCGCGGAGCAGGGGTCCTGACGCGGGGCCCGACGAGAACGGAGCTATCTATGGCAAAGGTCAACACCAAGTTCATCATCATCCTCTCGGGCGGTATTCTCGGGGCCGTTGGCCTCGCGGTGCTCGCCATGAAGCTCGTGTTCAAGTCGCCGGCCGAACTGGCCGCCACCGCCTCCGACTTCGCCGCCAAGGGCGAGTACGCGGCCGCCGCGGCGTACCAGGCGAAGGCGGTGCACAAGGACCAGACCAACGCGGAGTACCTGATCCAGTGGAGGGACTATCTCCGCAAGTACGCCGCGCCCGACGCGACGCGCGGGCTGGACGCTTTGCTGAAGCTGGAGAGCGCGATGCACCAGCTGGGCATCGTGCAGAAGAACGACGTGGCGGTGCAGAAGGAGTACCTCGAGGAACTGCTGCAGCGGACGCGCGGGGACGCCTTCAACAACGATCAGATCCGCGGGTTCATCGGGCGGGTGGAGGAGTTCCTCAACCGGCACGACACGACCACCGAGGGTGACTGGGTGGCCCTGGAGCGGTACCGGGGCTGGGCCCTGGCGCAGGTGGCGGTCGCGTCGCCGGACGTCAAGAAGGAAGAACTCGACCAGGCGATCAAGTCGCTGGACGCGGCGTTGAAGAAGGACGCGGACGACCTGGTGGCGACACTCGCCGCGGAGGAGTTGTACACGGTGCTCGCGCAGCGGGCGCAGAAGGCGCAGAAGCCCGACGAGGCGGCGGTGCTGAGCGCGAAGGCGGAGTCGCTGCTGGGCGATTTCATCGCACGCAACCCCGATTCGCCGGAGGCGGAGCTTCGCAAGGTCGTGCGACTGTTCGATGCCGGCTTCGCGAAGATGCAGGCGGAGGCGGATCTCGAGCGTCGCAAGACCCAGTCGGCGGCGCTTTCGAATGACATCCTCGCTCGGCTCACGAAGGTGGCCGATCTGGTGAAGGCCGGGAAGTTCAGCGACCCGGACATGGCGTTCCGGAGCACGTACAAGGGTTTCGAGACGCTTCTGAGCCCGGGGACGCAACTGGCCAACACGCTCGCGATTCTCGAGTCGCTGCTGAAGCTCAAGCCCGCCGATTCCACGCTGCTCCTTGAGTACGGCCTCGCGCTCGCGGACGTTGGCAAGTTCGCGGAGGCGATCGCCGCCGCGGACACCGTCCAGAAGCTCCCGGCGCTCACCACTTCGATCGAGGCGTTGCGGCTTTTCGAGCACCGCACGACCGCCATCTTCGTGGAGGGCCTCTGGACCATCAAGTCCGCGGACGATGCGTCGCTCACCCCCGCCGAGAAGGAACAGAAACTCGCCCGCACGAAGGAGCTCCGCGGCAAGCTCGCGGCGCTGGTCGACAGCGATTCCAACCAGCTTTTGCTGTTGAACGCCTATGTCGCGTACATGGACAACAACTACCAGGAGGCCGGTCGGTTTGTCGATCGCTTCAACAACAAGACCCGTGGCGGGGATCGAGACAGCCAGTGGCTCATGCACCTGATCCAGGTCCAGCTCGGCAACCTCGGTGAAGCGAAGAAGGCGCTGCAGGCCTGCGTGCGGATGAACACCCGGGACATGCTGGCGGTCATGAAGTACGCGGAGCTCGAGGCCCGCCTGCGGAACTTCGATGAAGCCTTGCTGGTGGTCAACGACGTCCTGCAGCGGTATCCCCAGTACACCCCCGCCGCTCAGCTTCGTGAGCGGATTCTCTCGCTGAAGGGCGACAGCTCGAGCTCCGATCCGGTGATGAAGGTGCTGGTGCAGGCCGATACGATGGCCCGCGAGCTGAGCGGCGAGAGCGACGGCGATCGCAAGGTACTCGAGTACCTCATCGCCGAGGCACCAAAGTTCCCCGGCGACTTCAAGATTCTGCGTGGCCTGGCGCTCGCGCATCTGAAGCTCGGTGAACGAGACAGAGCAAAGACGTTGCTCGAGCAGGCGCTGGCGGCGGCGCCGGATGACGTGCTCACCAAGAACCTGCTCGAGACGCTGACCAACAACGATCCGGTCGCGGCACAGGTGGCGATGATCGAGAAGTCCGACGCGTTGCCGCTCGACAAGCAGATCCAGCTCTGGTCGCTCTACCGCGAGAACAACAAGCCGGAGCTCGCCGCGAAGGCGCTCGCGGACGCGAAGGCGATCAGCACGCTCGATCCTCGCATCATCGAGATCGAGTTCCTTGCCGCCCTCGGAGAGAACAAGCTCGACGAAGCGCAGCGTCTGGTGGACCTTGCGACCCAGCAGAACGCCGACGACCGCAACGGGCTTTCGTTCCGCGCGCGGCTGCTCGCGACCCGCGGGGATCACGTGGCGGCGATCGCCGCGATTCAGCAGGCCATGAACATGGGCAACCCGGGCCCCGAACTCTACCGGTTGATGGGCAAGGCCCAGAACGCCGCGGGGAACCCGGCGGAGGCCGCCAAGGCCTTTGAGAAGGCCATCGAAGCCCGGCCCAACGACGTGGAATCGATCAACGCCCTCGTGGCGACGCTGATCCAACTGAACCGCTTCACGGACGCCTTGACGGCCGCGAAGCGATCGGAGAAGTACGCGACGGGCTCGGGCGACTTCCGCCACATGCTGTACGCGCTGGAGGCCGAGGTCGGCGACAAGAAGCTCGCCATTGCCGCGCGTGAGCGTCAGGCGCGTTCGGCGCCGGAGGACCGGCGCAATCTTCTCGCGCTGGCGGGCCTGTACATCCAGGACAAGCGGTGGACCGAGGCGAGGCAGACCATCGAGACGGCCCGTCGCACCCAGGACGGCGACGACCTTGTCGTGATCCTGGCGACGTGGCACTGGATACAGGATCAGAAGGCGGAAGCCCGCAAGGTCTTCACGGACGCCATCGCGACCCGCACGGGCGACGCGGCGCTCGGCGGCGTTCTGGTTTTCGCCAACTTCCTGATGCAGAACGGCGAGTTTGAGGAAGGCACCAAGGTGCTCCGCGATGCGCGTCCGCTCCAGAACCCGAAGCAACTCCAGGTTGACCGGGCCCTGGCGGAGATCTTGTTCATGCGTCGCGAGTACGCGGAAGCCGCGGTCGTGACCAAAGCCATCATCGACGCGACCACACCGCCGCCCCCGGAACTCATGCAGCGGTACGCGGAGTGCCTCATCCAGACGGGGAAGGGCAAGGAGGCGATCGACATCCTCAAGGGCCTGTCCAAGCCCGGGCAGGAGGACGTCACCACGCTGCTGCTTATGGCGGACGCGAACAGCTCGCTGCAGGACATCGCGGGAGAGCGTGCGGCGCTCGACCAGGCTGCGGCGCGTTTCTCCAACGATTTCCGCATCTTCAAGCGGCGTGGCTCGTTCTTCCTGAATCAGCGTTCTTCCAGCACGGAGGAACAGCGTCAGTTCTCGCGTGATGCGAAGGAAGACTTCGACATCGCGATCCGCCTGAAGGCGGACGACTGGGAGTGCTACCGCTTCCGCGCACTGGCGCAGATCGCGATCGACCAGGACCGCGGGTACGCGGCCGCGGTTCAGGATCTCCGGGAGGCTATCCGGCTGAACCCGATGAGCGACGAGCTGTTCTACGGCTTGGTCGCCGACCTTCTCCGCAAGAACCCGCCCCGCACCCAGGATGCGATGTCGGTCGCCGAAGAAGGTGTGGCCCGCCGACCCAACGACCAGCGCACCCTGATCGCGCTGGGTGATCTGTTCGCGTCGGAGCAGCAGTTCCCCGAGGCCGTCCGCTTCCTGCGGGCCGCGTTTGACATGGACAGCAAGAACCCCGAGAGCGCGCAGCGGCTGCTCAACGCCCTGCTCCGTCAGAAGCCGCCCCTTCTCGCCGACGCCGAAGCGGTCCTGCAGCGCGTGCAGGCGCAGGTGGAACGCAACCCGGGCTTCCTGATGGCATTCGCGAAGATCCGCATCCAGCAGAACCGAATCCCGGAGGCGGATTCGTTCGCGGTCAACGCCGTCAAGCTTCTTGATCCCAAGAACCCGCGCCAGATGCTCGATTGGTTCAGCGATATCCAGAGCGTTCAGCCCGACAAGACCAAGGTCGTCCTGTTCCTCGACAAGATCGCCTCCGTGGGCGTGACGGGCGAGGCCGACGAGTGGCTCCGCTTCCTGAAGGCGAATCTCCTCGCCTCCGAGAAGCAGCAGGAGTCGCAGGGCCTCACGATCCTGAACTCCTTGTCCACGGGCGCCAAGCTCCCGGTGCTCCGCCGGCTCTCGTACAGCGTGATCGGCTCGAACCACTACACCGCCGCTCGCTACGCGGAGGCCGCGAAGAACTGGGAAGACGCGGTCAAGGCATTCCCCGACGATTACGAGTCCATGAACAACCTCGCCTACACCTACCTCAAGTACCTCGACCGCAAGGCCGACGCGCTCAAGTGGGCGGAGCAGGCAGCGGCGAACATCAAGGCCTCCGCCGACGTCCAGGACACCTACGGCCTGGCCCTCGCGGCGAACGGCAGGGGTTCCGAGGCCCTGGCGATCTTCCGCAACGCGCTTCTCCTGGCCACGACCGCCCAGTCGGAGGTCACGATTTGCATCCACCTCGGGAACGCACTCCTCGAAGCCGGGAACCGCGACGATGCGTTCGCGGTGGCGGACCGGGCCCTGCGCACCGTCAGGGAAACCCCGGAGGACGTCACGGATGACATCAAGGCGGAGCTCGATACCCTCAAGGCCAAAGTTGGACTCTAACAAAACCCTAAGAAGCGGGAGCCGACACAAGTAGCCCCGCGTATCGGACCGAAAACCACGAAGAACAGGCTCCTCCGACTGTACCCGGTCGGTTCCTGAGCCTTGGAAGCTAGCGAACGGAAGGCGACGTATGACCACGATCCCCATGCAGTCCGGCCCCACGGCCATCTCCCAGCGACCGGCGGCAAGCTCGGCCCCGGCACCCACGGGAGGGTTTGGTGCGGTCGACCCCCTGAAGCTCCTGCAGAAGCACAAGTGGCTTCTTGCGGGCGCGGCGGTGGTCGGCGGCGTGGTGGGGGTTGCCGCGAACATCGTGTGGATGCGCACGTATCCGATCTGGAAGCCGACGGTGATCTTCAACATCACGGGCAAGCCGGGGACGGACGCGACGGGCGAAGTGGTGCAGAGCCAGGAAGAAATGAACCGGTTCATGGCGACTCAGGCGCGGCGGATGATCAGCGACACGGTGCTGCAGAAGGTCGCGAAGACTCCCGAGCTCCAGAACAAGGCCGCGAAGTGGTGCGCCCCGTTCATGGTCAACGGGACGTTCAACAACGAGGAAGCGCTCGAGGCACTCCGCAAGGACGTGAGCGCCCGCGTGCTCGCCCAGACGACGCTGATCGAGATGGGCGTTTCGTTCCGCGACAAGATCGAGGCGACCGACATCCTGAAGATCGCGCGGACCAAGTACCTCGAGGTGCTGGAAGAGGAAGGGCGTCGTGACCGCGACAACCGCACGCTCTCGCTCCGCGAGAGCATCGACCGCGCGGACCAGAACATCCAGGAGCAGTACCGCCGCCGCAAGACGATCGTCGAGACGAACAAGATCGAGTCGATCCGCTCGGCGGTCGAGGCCGCGCAGTCGGAGATCCGCAGCACGACCGACGAGCTGACGAACGTGCAGCTCTCGATCGACGCGCTCCGCAAGCAGCGGGAGAACATGGAGGCCCAGTTCAACAGCGCCTCGGGGATCACCTACAGCGACGAGATGCGGGGCGAAGTCGACAAGGACCCGCTCATCCTCGACCTCAAGCAGCGCATCTCGAACATCCAGGCCGGCCAGCAGGCCCTGCTCAACTCGGGCAAGACCACCGAGCACCGCACCTACCAGCGCTACGAGTCCCAGCTCCGCGCGACGCAGGACACCATCGAAGTCGAGCGGTCCAAGCTCCTCAAGCAGCGTTTCGAGTCCCAGCTCGACGGCATCCGCAGCGAGATCCAGCAGCGTGAGGCCCAGGAGGCCCGCCTCTTGGCCACCAAGCAGGAGCTGACCCAGCGCAGCACCGCACTCGCCAGCCTCGACGGCGAACTCACCGACATCGAGACCACGATCAAGGCCCTCCTCGAGAGCAAGGCGCAGAACGAGCAGGACCTCTCCCGCGTCAAGATGATCGACACCCTGAACAACGCCAACCGCGTCGTCATCATGCAGGACGCCATGGTCCCCACCGACATGGCCTTCCCCAAGCTCGCGTTCATGCTGCCGCTGGGCATCCTGCTCACCACCGGCCTCGTCGGCGGCGGCGTCCTTGTCCGCGAACTCCTCGACCAGCGCGTCAAGGGCCCCAGCGACATCGCCATCATGCCCCGTACCCGCCTCCTGGGCTGGGTCCCCGATGCCGCCGAAGACCCCAGCGGTCAGGGCGCCGTTGAAACCGCGTTCCGCGACCGCGCCCGCGGCGTCGTCGCCGAGTCCTACCGCCAGATCCGCGCTTCGCTCGCGAAGCGTCTCGAGTCCTCCGGTCACCGCTCGCTCCTCGTCCTCGCCGGCATGCCCGGCTCGGGCGCGACGACCACCGTCGCCAACCTCGCCCTGGCCTTCGCCGCCGCGGAACGCAAGGTCCTCGTCGTCGATGCGAACTTCCGCCGGCCCGCGCTCAACCGCGTCTTCGGCCTGCCGGAAGGCCCGGGCCTGGGCGATGTCCTGGGCCGCACCGTTGAGCTGGAGGCCGCCGTGCAGGCCACCTCAACCCCGGGCGTCGAGGTCCTTACCGCTGGCACGAAGGAAAGCCGCGTGCTCGAGCGTCTCGGCACGGGCGGCATGTCCTCGCTCCTCGCCGCCGCGAGCGCGAAGTACGACCTC
>JBEIUO010000455.1:0-3317 GCA_040374335.1 Phycisphaeraceae bacterium | reverse complement strand
TGACGCGGTAGAACGGGCAGTTTTCCTCGGGGAAGTACATCCAACTCTTGGTGTCGGGCGTGCCGCCGCCGGGGGTTCGGCTCTTGAGCCCGATGCCGACCATGTACCCGGAGGAGTGCTTGAGCTGCGCGGCCCGCTCGCGGAGCGAGGGCGGGACCGGGCCGTGGAGCACGTCGCGGCAGAGGACGTCGAGCGGCATGGTGGAGATGAGGATGTCGTAGTGATCGGTGGAGCCGTCGGCGAAGGTCACGGTCTTGCGGTCGGCGTCGATGCGCGTGGCGCGCTTGTTCAAGCGGATGTGGGAGCCGGGTTGTTCCTTGCCGTCGGCGGTGAGGCCGAGCGCAGGGCCGAATCGGCGGTAGAACTCGCCGGTGCCGCCCTTGAGTGGGAACTTGAACTGGTTGTTGGGGCCCCAGCCGAAGTCGTCGGAGCCGAGGACGACATTCTTGAGGGCGCGGTCGATGTCGATGATGGCCACGCGCTCGCCGATCCAGGTCTTGTTCATGACCTCGGGCTCGTAGGCCCACACTTTGTAGTTGTACGGGCGCATGAAGTACTTCGCGATTCCGTCGCCGAAGACGGCGTCGATGAACTCGCCGAAGTTCTGCGCGGCGCTCGGGGTCGGGATCTTCCCCTTGCCGGTCTGCGCCTTGATGAGGCCCGAGAGGCACTCGTACGCGGCTTCTTTCGGGAGGTAGCGGACGTTGTTCTGGAACGGGTACGGCACCCAGCGGTCCATCATGCGAACCCAGGACTCGCGGTTGTTGAGCGTGAACTCATCGCCCATGAGGGTTTCGAAGCACTGGTCGTAGTACTTGTAGTGGCTGAACATGACGTGGCCGCCGATGTCCCACGTGAAGCCCTTCGCATCGGTGAACGAGTTGGCGAGGCCGCCGACGTAGTCGTGGCGGTCGTAGAGGACGAAGTTGGTGTAGCCGAGCTCCTTGAGCCGGTAGCCGGCGCCCAGGCCGGTCGGGCCGGCTCCGAGGATCAGAATCCGCGGCTCCGCCGCGCCGTTCATGCTGTTGCTTGCCACCCGGAATCCTCCGCTTGTTTGAGGTGACCCCTACCGTAGGGTTCCCGCGTGCGGGATGCGCGGGGACCCAAACAAGCCTCTCACAGAGAGGATTTCGACGAACTTGGCTGGAATCGGAGGAGACGACCATGAGGACTGCACTCGGTGTTCTGTTGATTGTTCTGGTTGCCGCGGGCACGCTGAGCGGGGCCGCGTTGCGGGATCCGGAGGATCCGCTGAAGCCGCTGGGGTTCCTGCAGGGGGCGTGGCTGGAGACGGAAGAGGACGGGTCGGTGCGGGAGGAGCTCTGGTCCGCGGCGCGGGGGACGGGGATCATGGGGTGCTTCCGGTGGACGCTGCCGAACGGTGCGCCGCGGATGCTGGAGATGCTGTCGATCAACAGGGACAAGGACGACGTGGTGCGGCTGCGGCTGAAGCACTTCACGGCGGAGCTCACGCCGACGGGGGCGGAGGACAAGGTGTACGTGTTCAAGTTGGCGGAGAGCCGCAAGAACCTCGCGAGGTTCGCGGCGGAGGGCGAGTCCACGGTGAGCGAGGTGAGCTATGTGCTCGACGGGGACGTGCTGCGGGTGACGGTGTCGTTCCCGGCGAAGGACGGGAAGACGCGTGAGCCGCTGGTGTTTGCGATGAAGAGGCAGTGACGCCAAGAAGCGGTGACGTCAAGAGGCAGTGACGCCAAGAAGCAGTGAGGCGAGCTCAGGTGGTCTCGTGGAGTTCGGCGTCGACGTCCGGGCACCATCGGCGCACGGTCGCGCAGTCGAACTCGGCGGGGAAGGACCCGCGCTGCGTCCCGTAACGCACGACGGCCTCGGCGACGCGTGAGGGCGCTGTCGCGCCTCCGCACCAGTGGTGATGATCGGCCCAGGAGAGGGTGACCACGTGCTCGGTGATCGAACCATCGGTCCAGGTCACGGTGATGTCGTAGGCCCACCCACGATCGATCTCGTGTTCGGCACCGACGACGACTCCCGCTGGCTTTCCCGTGGTTCTCTGCGGCATGTTCACTCTCTGGCGGGGTCACTCGGCCCCGGGCTTGTTCACACCGTACCATTCGGCCGCCGGTCCCGTTCGGTTGAGCGGTTCCTGAGAACCGGGGAGTAAAGATGGCGTTTCTGTTCGAGATCATCCTGCTCGCGTTCGGGAACCTGCGGCTGCGGATGCTGCGCTCGATCCTGACGGCGCTGGGCATCATCTTTGGTGTCGCGGCTGTGATCATCATGAGCAGTCTGGGCGAGGGGAAGAAGCAGCAGGCGCTGTCGCGGATCGAGGCCCTGGGTGCGCGGAACGTGATCGCGCGGTCGCAGAAGCCGCCGGAGGTCGCGAACCAAGGGCAGAGCTCGGGGCGGTCGTCGTTTACGATCCGGTTCGGCATTACGCGGACGGACCTGGACGTGATCCGCGAGAACTTCCCCGACGCCGACGCGATCGTGCCTTTGAAGGAAGTCGGGGGCCAGATCCTGCGCAACGAGCTCCGTCGCACGAGCCAGGCCTTCGGCACCACTCCGGACTTACTGCGCGTCGCCAACCTGCGGATCGGCCGCGGCCGGTACATCTCCGAGTCCGACATGGACCAGGAATCGCTGGTGATCGTGATCGGTGCGGACGTGGCGGAGAAGATGTTCCCGCTGGAAGACCCGATCGGCCAGACGCTGCGGATCGACGCGAAGCCCTTCACGGTGATCGGTGTACTGGAGCCCATCGGCCTCGCGGGTGGCGCGGGCGCTTCGATGGTCGGGCGCGATATGAACCTCGATGCGCACGTCCCGATGACCACCGCGCGGGCGACCTTCGGCGACACCGTGACCCGGCGCGAGTCGGGCAACTTCCAGTCCTCTGACGTGCAGGTGTCGGAGATCTACCTCTCCGTGCCCGAACGCGAGCGCGTGATCCTCGACGCCGAGCGCCTCCGTCGCCTGCTCGCCTCACGTCACCCGGGCCTCACCGACGTCGGCATTATCGTGCCCTACGAACTGCTCGACGCGGCCAAGAAAGAGGCTCTCACCTACAACCTCGTCTTCGGCAGCATCGCGGCGATCTCGCTGCTGGTGGGCGGCATCGGCATCATGAACATCATGCTCGCCTCGGTCACCGAGCGCACGCGCGAGATCGGTATCCGTCGCGCGATCGGCGCCACCCGGGGCAACATCCTGACGCAGTTCCTCGTCGAAACCGGCGCACTCGCGATGATCGGGGGGTTCATCGGCGTGGGGCTGGGCGTGGGCGGCAGCGTGCTGCTCGGCTGGGTGGTCCCGAACCTCGTGAAGCTGCCGTACATCGGGTC
>JBEIUO010000444.1:0-3377 GCA_040374335.1 Phycisphaeraceae bacterium | reverse complement strand
GTGCCCTTGTCGCGGACGACCAGTCCCGAGTCTTCATCGCGTTGCAAGAAAGAGGTGATCTGCGTCTGCGTCAACCCCGCGTCCTTGCCCCGCGCGTCGATGTCGGCGCGGATGGACGGGCGGGTTCCGACAATCTCTGCGGCGAACCTCTGTGGAGTCCATGGCAGGACGGGGGGCATCGGCTTCGGCTTTTCCGCCTCCCTCCGCGAACTCCTTGTGCTTGGCGCCCGGTAGAGCTGGGTCGGGTCCAGATCCGGGGCCGGAACCCAGAGCACGCCTTCGCGCGCGATCACGAACGGCTCGAGCGGGCTAAAGCTGCGGACCGCCGCATCCACGACGACGGCGCCTTCCTCCTGGTGGCGGCGAAGGACAAGGTGCGTGTCGGCGGCGCGGCTCTGGGCGCCAGCTCCCGCACCGACATCGGTGACCCCCTTGTCGGCCTGCGATCCCTTGCTGGTGTGGTGAACGATGACAACCGCAGCGCCGGTCGTCCGCCCGATGTAGTCCGCCGTGTTGTAGACCTGCGTCATCGCCTCGTTGCTGTTCTCTTCCGCCCCAATCGGCATGAACCGGTAAAGCGCGTCCAGGATCACAACGGAGGGGTTGGCATTACGGGCAATCAACGCAGCGCCAATGTCATCGATGGTCACGCGGCGGCCGCGAACGGGCCAGACTTCGAGTCCACGGAGTTGAGGGAGGGCGACGCTGCATGCCTCGCTTACGGAAGCGATCCGTCGGGCGAGAGTCTCACGGTGGAGTTCGCCGTCGATGAGGATGACGGAGCCTTGCTGCACCCGCCTGCCGAGCCACGGGCGCCCGGTCGCGATCGAGATGGCCAGAATGTGTACCAGCCAGCTCTTCCCGGTCTTGGGCGCCGCGATGATGTTCATGGTTTCGCCCTGCCTCAGCAGCCCTTCGATCAGTACCGGTCGCATGCTGGGGTAGGTGTCGATGAGCGAGGTGGCGCAGATGGGCGTGAAGTCAGCAAGCGGTACAGGGGTAGTGGGCGGCTCATGCCGGTATGGCCCCGGCACAACAACGGGCACTCGCATCGCGGCGGGGTCGAACTTCTCACGCAACTCCGACCACCCCCAGTGCGAGCAGGAGTTGTGGTGGCACCCCGCCGTGATCGCTCCTCCCGGCAACATCCCGACGAACGCTTCAGCCGCCGCGTGGGCACTGTTGAACGGGCAGACGGGGAGCGTCCAGAGCTTCCCGCCTCCCTTCCAGTCTTTAGGCCCCCGCGCATCCGGGAGATGCCGCGCGACCCACTCGTCGATGCTGAACTCGCCCGCGTGCGGAATAGGCGCATGGCGGGCTGGTCCGCTGGTGGCGATGCCGGGGTCGGTTGGGGGTGCGAACGCTTCGAGCGTCCCCCTCGGTACGACGATCAGGCTGTCGGGCACCTGGACGAGCTTCGACATCCGGTGCGGTCTGTCGGACGTACTGTCGCCCTTCGCCGCGATCGTTCCGTAGAGCTTCCAGATGCGGGCGGGGTTGTGGACGACGGTGTCCACCTTGACACCGCCGGTATGAAACCTCGCGGCGAGTGCGGCGAGGACCCGCTGGACGAGGCCTCCGTCGTCAGTCGGGAGTTCGATCCGGTAGAGCAGGTGCGCACCGTTGCCGCTGTCGGCGAGGATGGGCAGCGGCCATCCTTCCTCAAACAACGAGTCGCGTATCTCACCGGCCAGATGGAGAGCGGCATCATGCTCCGCATCGGTCGCGCTGATACCCGTGGGGCGAGCAGGGTCGCAGTCCACCAAGAGCCAGCGTCGGCTGGTAATCTCCGTATCGGAAGTCAGTGGCTCGCGCGCCTTGCAGAAGCGGAGCCGATTCGAGGCGCGGGCCAAGAGCGCCGGGTTGACGGGGTTGGGCGTGAAGTAGACCCCCTTCGCCGCGTCTATCTCGCCGATCGCGGGAACGAGGGCCTGCGCGGAGTCAAAGTACCCGCTTACCGTTCCGACGCGAGTGTCGCCTTTGAGACGTGCTTCGAGCGCGCGAATCTCCGTGATCTGCCCGGCTCCGACGCAAACCTCGATCGTTTGTCGGACGGTGCCGGGGTCGAACGATGAAGACGAGGGGTGGCGAAGCGGGGTCATGGCTCACCGCCAGTGCCGCGGACGGCGCAAGGCCAACCCCTGCCAGACTGCTTCGGGGCGTGGCCCGTGGCAAGGAGCGCCGAGAGGACGGTGTCGACACAGGTCGAAGCGGAGAGGGTCCGCTCTTCCGAAAGCGTGATTACCCAAGCGCGGCGGGCGGAGCGACCGCCGCTGCCCCGTGCGGGCGTCAGCAGCCGGTTGTGGATGCCGTCCGCGTAGCGAAGGACCGGGCCTGCGTCAGCCGTTGAACGTGCGCGAGCGGCATCACCGTGTCGTCCTGCCGCTTGGTTCGGAATTCCCTCGGCGCCGCACTCAGAGTGGTGTTGCATACCCCCAAAGTTGGAGAACTGCGGGCGGACGAATGGGCATGGAATGGGAATTGATCGGGGGGAACGGGGTCAACCTTGCTTCTGCAGAACTGGGAGAGCCAGGAGCCCCTTTTGTGTGGCGTGCGATCTGCGGATGCGGTTGCTGGTGTCTTTGTCGAGTTCCACGAGCTTGCGTGCCTCGAGAGCACGGAGTGCCTCTCGCGCGCTTTTGGCGTCGCCGGGTATTTCGCTGTTCTTCAACCACTTCGGGTATGCCTTGCACAAGCGATCAAGTACGGAGATGGTCCTCTGCGTGAGCGGCTCCACCTCCTGCTCGCCGCCGCAGAACCTGAGGACAGATTCGACAGCCACAAGACGCTCTGCGTGCACGGTTAGCGAGGCAACGATCTGCGCGAGCAGGCCGTGAACCGGCCAGTTGGATATTCCACGCTTGAACAGATCGATGCCCGTCGAACTCAGGCACCTTTTCAACTCCCGCAAATCAACCTCGATTTGGACCACCCAGCGAGCACCCGGAGGGCCGTCGTCGGGGTCGAGAAGGTCGGCTGCCTTCGTGAGCGCCTCGGGGACACACGCGAACGCAGCCCTCCACCAACTCCACTTCGCGTCCACCCTTTCCGCCCACTCGGGGCGCAAGGCCCGAAACTCCTTGATCGTGCCATCGCTCTGTAGGGGTGACTCTCTCTGAGAATCCGCTGCGTCGAGCAGCGTTCCGTGAAGCTGGGACGCGGCTTCACACACGTCAAGGATGACGGTTCGAAGCTTGGCAATGTCCTCAACCCGATCGGCCATGCTCTGCTACCCCAGAGTGCGACAGCCTAACGGTCGGGTAAAGTCGCTGCACGAGCCCACGTTTTCGGAGCGGCGACAGAGAACGGAGCGGAAACGGATTCCTCCGTATGCTGTTGTTAGTTCCTGTTGCTGCTACGCTTACGCACCAGAGAGG
>JBEIUO010000404.1:0-3634 GCA_040374335.1 Phycisphaeraceae bacterium | reverse complement strand
GTACCACTCGCCGCCGCCGTAATAGGTCTTGGCCTGCACGAGCACCGTGTCCTTGGCCATCTCTTCCTGCTGCGGGTACATGTTCTCGAGGAAGTTGCCGGTGTCGAGGGTCATCTTCAGCCACGGGCTCTTGATCGCGTCGTGGATGCGGCGCACGCCGGCCGCGGTGTAGCCCAGGCCCCAGTGGTTCTCCAGCCCCATACACACGCCGCACTCCTGGGCCTTGGGCAGCAGCTTCTCGATGGAGCCGATGCACCACTCGAATGCCTGGTCCTCGGTGTACCCGGGGATGGCGGGCTCGATTCCCTTGGCGGCCATGAACTCGTCGAAGCTCTTGATCGTCCGCCAGCGGCCTGTGTTGAGGCGCATCGTCGGGATGCCGAGCTTGTACGCGAGTTCGATGCACTTGATCGTGTGATCGATGTTCTTCTGACGCTCCGCCGGATCCGGGTGCACGAAGCCCTGCTTGATCGAGAAGCCCATGAGATCCATGCCGTTCACGAAGGCGCGGTGCTTGAGGTCCTGCAGGTAGCCGTTGTCCTCGGACTTGAGCATCTCGTCGTGCAGGATTTCCACGCCGTCGAAGCCCATCTCCGCCGCCCAGTCGATGCAATCGGCCAGCTCCGGGCAGTCGCCCTTGAAGTGCCAGAACGAGTAGGTCGAAACGCCGATCCGCAGGGGACGGTGCCCGGCCTTCTTGGTCGGCTCCGGCTGTGCCGCGATAGCCCGGTCGAGCGGGATGACCGCCGCCGAGATAGCGGCGAGCGAACCCGCGAGGAACTGACGGCGATTGGCGGCGGACCGGTTGGCGATCGGGCTTCGGGTCATCGGATCGGCTCCTTGGGGGCCCCCAGCATACCCAATGGTTCGCCCGCCGTACACTTCCGGCCATGCATACCCCCACTCGCGCCGTTCTGATCTCGCTCGCCCTCCTCGCCGGCTCCGCCCACGCCCAGCAGGTCGAGACCAAATGGATGGAAATGTGCGCGAGTTGCCACGGGAACTCCGGGCAAGGTGGCGAGAAGGCCAAGACCCTTCTCACCCTCGAGAAGATGAGCCAGGATCTTGATCGGCCCTTCTTTGAGGCCCTCAAGCCCGGCCTCAAGGGCGTCGAGGGGCACGCATTCCCCACGCTCTCGGATCAGGAGGCCTGGTCGCTCGTCGTGCACCTTCGTGAAGCCCAGCACAGCAACTATCGGGAGAAGCTGTCGGAACCCCGGGCTGCCGATGGCGTGTACGCCGCGGGATCCCATAAGTACAAGGTCGAGACGGTCGTCAAGAAGGGCCTTGAGGTGCCGTGGGGCATCGAGTTCATGCCCGACGGTCGCGCGATCATCACCGAGCGCAAGGGCAACATTCGGTTCATGACGCCGGACTTCAAGCTCAGCGACGCGGTCGTCGGCACGCCCGAGGTCCTCGCCGAGGGCCAGGGCGGCCTGATGGACGTCGCGCTCCACCCCGACTTCGCCACCAATGGCTGGATCTACATCGGGTTCTCCGACCCCGGCCAGGCCAACGCCAAGGCGGCGATGACCAAGATCGTTCGCGGCAAGATCACCGAGGACGGCGGCGTGCTCAAGTGGACCGAGGAAGAAGAACTCTTCAAGGCCAAGGACGAGCACTACCTCCGCAGCGGCGTTCACCACGGCTGCCGCATCGTCTTCCAGGCCGGCAAGGAGCCCGGTAAGCACTACATGTACTTCTCCATCGGTGAGCGCGGCCACGCGGCGATGTCGCAAGACCGCACCCGCCCCAACGGCAAGGTTCACCGCCTCTGGGACGACGGCAAGGTCCCCACAGACAACCCCTTCGTCGCTGAGTCCGGCGCGTACCACTCCATCTGGTCCTTTGGCCACCGCAACCCCCAGGGACTCGTCTTCGATCTCGACGGCAATCTGTGGGACACCGAGCACGCCCCGCGCGGCGGCGACGAGGTGAACCTCGTCGTGAAGGGCGCCAACTACGGCTGGCCGCTCGTGTCGTTCGGCATCAACTACAACGACACCGCGTTCCGCACCCCCTGGCCCGACATCGAAGGCGGGCAGGCCGCCTCCGCCGATATCCGCATGCCCGCGTGGCGCTGGCTTCCCTCCATCGGCGCCTGCGGCATGTCCACCTACAAGGCCCCGGCTTCCGGCGGCTTTGCCAATTGGAACGGTGACATCTTCGCCGGTGGCCTCTCCGGCAGCAACGTCGACCGCCTCCGCTTCAAGGACGGCAAGCTCGTCGAACGCGAGGAGATCCTCTTCGGCAAGGGCCGCGTGCGCGACGTGCTCTGTGGCCCCGATGGCAACATCTGGGTCACCCTCGAGGGCCCCGGTCGCATCGTGAAGATCTCCCCCGCGGACTGATCGTCATGGCCGGTCACAGGACGCTCCACGGGTCGCGGCTCTTCATCGCGGCGATCGCGCTCACCGCGTTCTTCGGTGCTGGCCACGTGGCCGGTGTCATTGTGACCACCATGAACGCCGCAAAGGTCACGGGGCTTCAGGAGCTCTTCGACTCGCTGCGCGCGTTCAAGGTCCCCGGGGCCGCGGGGATTGAGACGTCCCTCTGGGGACTCCGGCAGTTCTTCAACTTCGCGTTCAGCATCCTGCTCGGCTCGCAGGCGATGCTGGGGATGCTCATCCTGCGATACGCGGAGGGACTCGGGCACGCGGATCTGCTGCGTGCCGCGGCGGTGGTGCTCTGCGCCACCATGACCGCCGTGACCGTGCTGGGCGTGTTCTTCGGGGTCTTTCAGGCGATCCTGACCGGGGGGCTGATCGCGGTGCTTTTCGCGGGGAGCGCGTGGCAACTCACGCGGCAGCCGCGCGAGTGATGAAGTCCGTGTGGTATCCTGCGGCGATGCTCAAGATCATTGCCGCCGTTGCTCCGCTCCTCTGCCTGTTCGCGTGCGCCTCGAACCCCGGGGCCGTGGGCAGTGCCCCCGTCACCGTCTCGATGCAGACGAGCGCGGGCGAGATCGTGCTCGAGCTGGACCCGGCGCGGGCCCCGATCTCTGTCGCCAACTTCCTAGACCACGCGGAGAAGGGGCACTACAACGGGACGATCTTCCACCGCGTCATGCCGGCCTTCGTCGTGCAAGGCGGAGGATGGACGCCGGAGATGACCGAGCGCGCCAAGCTCGACGCGGCCGCGGGCAAGCCGGATGTGCCGATCCGCAACGAGTGGCAGAACGGGCTGAAGAACATCAAGGGGACGATCGCGATGGCGCGAGAGGGCCCGCCCGATACGGCGACGCGCGAGTTCTACATCAACGTCGCGGACAACGCCAAGCTGGACACCGCCCGCGAGAAGACGGGGAACGCCGGGTACGCGGTTTTCGGCCGGGTGGTGGCCGGGTGGGAGGTCGTGGAGGTCATCCGCACCGGCGCGACCGCACCCCGGCCCGACGTGAAAGTGGACGACGGGTCGATGGAGAACGTCCCCGTGATGCCGGTGGTGATCAAAGCGGTCCGGCGGGTGCGGTAATACCCCCCCACCACCGTGATTCGACGTAACCTGCGCCCTGTTCCGGCATCCAACCAGAGGCCGCCGGCGAAATGCCGGTAGTCAGCCCCTTAGGAGTCCAGCCAGTGAAGCACCCCTTGCGCAGCGGCCTGTTGTTTCTTGCCGCGATGTTCGCGGCGAT
>JBEIUO010000622.1:0-2552 GCA_040374335.1 Phycisphaeraceae bacterium | reverse complement strand
CGGACGCTGCGGCCGGTGGTGTCGTTCAAAGCCGCGGGGTGAGGGCGGACGCGTTGGGGGCGGGAGCTTTGGTGCCCCGGCAGCGGGCGAGTTGTTCTTCGCACCATTCGACGAGGCTCTGGGCCTGGTCTCTGTTCCAGAAGGCGCGGATAGGTACTCGTTCATCCTTGCGGCGGTCGCGGTACACGATGAAAACGGTGTACGTGGTGCCGGACTTGCGCCGGGCCTTTTCGGTGATCTCAAAACCGCTGACGCGGGATGCGGGAACCGGATCTTCCTGTGCGTAGGAACGCTGCGGCAGGTTGATGCGCGCGGCGGCGTGATCGAAGGCGAGCATGTAGCGCGGCGAGCGGCGAGCGCGAACGCGGTTCAAGTAGATGCGGTAGCTAACGACAAGTAGGAAAAGCAGCATCGCGCCGCCGACGATCGCTGTGCCGATCAGCCCGCGGCCGCCGAGGAGGCCGCTGATGGGAACTGCGAGGGCGATCGCGATACAGAAGAACGTCGCGGCGTAGGAGCGTGGGGAGTAGTCTTCGGTGGAGACTGCGGAAGTTGAGGGTGTGATTTCCACGTACGCCCCGCCGGCAAGGGCGGACTTGGGACGCGGGACGAGCGGGATGAGGCCGGAGAAGCAGAAGCAAACACCCGTGGCGAGGAGCGTCGCGCTGATGCCAGCGTGGAGAAGTTCGCCGAGGGAGAGGCCCTAACGGAGAACAGAGCGGGAGACATCGTCCGGGTGCGCGTAGACCGTGATGGTGGAGCCGACCGGGTGTTCGTCGACGAGGTCTTGCATCGATGACTCGGAACCGTCGAAGTTCGAGGTGAAGGCCTGTGTATCGGATGCGATGGGGCCGATGGGGGTGTCGATGGAATAGGCGACGGACCAGGAATACCGCTTGCCGCCGCGACGGACGCCGGTGGTGGAGACGGCGGAGCGGGTGACGGTGGCGTCGAGAGGTACGAACTCGGTGGTGCGGGCCTTCGCGAGGTACGCCTCTACACGGCGGCCCGGGAGGAAGATGAACAATCCGAGGCAGAAGCAACCGAGGAACAGGTCGGACCAGGAGACTCGCATTCGTTGACCTCCGAGCGGCGTGGAGCGTACTGCATTGTGCGACTTCGCGGGACCGGAGCGCGGGGGAGGTTGAGAATCGGCGGGAGAACGTCGGCGACGTCCACGATTCGGCGGGGGAGGGCTGAGCGAGGCGGACGCGTTCGGCGGTTGCACGGGTGAGCGCGATGCCTGCGGTGCGGGGTACCTTGACCGGGGCGTGCGCGACGAGTTGGTATTCTGCGACAAGGTGTGCCGGATTACGTGTTTCAGTCCAGAGGGCCCGCGCCGGGCACTCGCACGTTCAGGACGAGCACGCGATGGGCCCATTACGTTCCTTGGCTGAGTTCCTATCCATCGCCGTCGATCTGCTCCGCGCCGCGTCCGTTCTTGGGACTAGCGTGATGAGCACGCCCCGGGAGTGGCGGGGGCAGCGGCCATGACTGAACCTTCTGCGGGTGCGTGGGGCGAGGGGGGAGGGCCGACGCGTTTCGACCGCGCGGCGGACATCTTCCATGAAGTGCGTTCGCTGAACCCGCTCGCACGCGATGAGATCATTGCCCAAAGGTGCGCCGGCGATCCCGAACTCGCGAAGTTGGTGCAACTGCTGATCAAGGGCGACGCGGCACCGCTGCCGGCCGAACCGATGGCGGAGCAGATCAGGGCGGCGGGCGAGGTGGTCACCGCCGCGACTACTGCCGATCTACTTACCACCCGCATCGGCGGCTACAAGCTGCTCGAGCGCCTTGGCGAGGGCGGGTTCGGTGTGGTCTACCTCGCAGAGCAGGAGTACCCGGTTCGCCGGCGTGTCGCGCTCAAGGTCATCAAGCTGGGGATGGACACCAAGCAGGTTGTCGCGAGATTCGAGGCCGAAAGGCAGGCGCTTGCCATCATGGATCATCCGAACATCGCCAAGGTGTTCGACGGCGGCGCGACCGAGACGGGGCGTCCTTACTTCGTGATGGAGCTCGTGCACGGCGTGCCGATCACGGAGTACTGCGATCGCGAGCGGCTCTCGCTCACGGCCCGGCTTGAGCTCGTCGTCGCGGTGTGCGATGCGCTGCAGCACGCGCACCAGAAGGGTGTGATCCACCGAGATATCAAGCCGAGCAACGTGCTGGTGGGGCGATCCGATTCCGGGCCGGTGCCGAAGATCATCGATTTCGGCATCGCGAAGGCAACCGCCGCGAGGCTTACCGAAAAGACCATCTTCACCGAGACGCGCCAGATGCTCGGCACCCCCGAATACATGAGCCCGGAGCAATCCGGCGATTCGGCGGGTGATATCGATACTCGTTCGGACATCTACTCCACCGGCGTTCTGCTGTACGAGCTTCTCTCCGGTGCGACGCCCTTTGACTATGCGCGCCTGCGCTCAGCCGCATACGGGGAGATCCAGCGCATCATCCGCGAGGAAGAACCCCCGAAGCCGAGCACGCGGCTCTCGAGCCTGCACGCGAAGATCGAGGAGGTCGCGGCGCGGCGTGCGATGGTGCCCGCG
>JBEIUO010000653.1:0-2411 GCA_040374335.1 Phycisphaeraceae bacterium | reverse complement strand
TGCACGGTGCACGTGCGCAAACCCTTGGACCTCGCCGGTCGACGAGGGCACCACGGGTTCGGCAAGGTGTGTGCGGTCGTCGCGGGTGATCGTGGACGTCGTCATGGTGTTGCCCTTCAGCGATCTCTCGCGGCACCGCCCTCATGGCAACGCCCCGGGATCGCTGAGAACATCATCAAGACAACAAACCCCGCGAACTACGAAGCAAAGTTCCCCCATCCCGCGGGCGTCATGCGCCGAGAAGTGGTGTGAGCGCAGCCAACCTCAGGAGCGGCGAGCGAGGAGGATCGCGAAGCCGGGCACCTCCGACAGCAGGTGCGCCCGCGATGTACTCGCCGGGAATCATGTTGCCGACGACCGCCGCGCCGGAGTCGGGCTTCGCGCAGGTGTCCTCCCGCGGAGCTCCGCCGAACACGCGAAACGCGCTCGACGAGACAGCCCCACCGACGGATCTCGATTCGACTTGCCCCCCCAGCCCCGGCATCCACCGGGGCTCCTTTCACATCCCCAGCCGCCGCAACAGCGCATCCAAGCTCGCGCGGCAGACCTCTTCGTTCCCCAGCGGCTCGTACGTGAACCGCACCTCGGTCCCGCTCTCCACCAAGTCCACGCTCATGAACATCCGCGGATACGAGGAATACCGCGGCGGCCGCGCGATGATCCGCCCCGCGTCCTCGGTCGCGTTCGACTCCACGATCGTGTACCCGCGGTCCCGGAACATCTGCTCCCCCGCCGCCACCACCGTGGGCACCCGGGCCTCGGCCGGCAGAATCGCGGAGAGCGTCCCGGCCCGGTAGGTCCCGATCAGCCCGCGTTGGCCGTGGTACTGGGGCTTGTGGGCACAGCCACCCTGCCAAGTTCCAACCAAACAGGCGGCGAGGAGGAGCGAGAGTCGCGTCATGCGGCGGGTATCCATCTGAGTCTCCGTAGGGTCGAACCCGTAGAAGTATGGCAGGGTGACCGGGCCAAGGCCACCCCCGACACGAATCTGTCCCCCCGGCCGGGGCCGAACCCCTGAATACCCACTTCCCCCGCCACATTCGCGCGGGGTCCCACTTGATCCGATCAGGTTGCGAACCTTTACTTCTCCCCCACTCCCGAGTGGGTCTGTGAGTCCCGGTCCCTGAGTGGCCGGGGGTGAAGTGCCTGGTTCTAAATTGGGGAAGCGCATGGCGATTCGAGTCAAGGCTCGTAGCGGTGAATCCGTCGATCAGATGATGCGTCGGTTCAAGAAGCTCTGTGAGAAGGAGGGTCTCACAAAGGACATCAAGCGCAAGGAACACTACGAGAAGCCCTCGGAGCGTCGCCGCCGCGCGAGCCGCAAGAGCGTGGCCCGTCGCGCCAAGGACGACTTCATCCCGATGAAGACCGAAAAGAAGACCGAACGATAAACGCCCACGACGGACCCGCGATGCTCGCGGGTCCTGTTCGTTCGGGCGAACCCGCGGGAGCCCCTCCCCCGGACCCGTCATCGCGCCGCCGCCCAGGTTGGGTCGGCGGTTTCCCGAACCATCCCTGTCGGTTCATGGCCGCACCTTCAGCGCTGGAGCTCACACCGTGTTGAGTCAATCACTCGCCATCGGTATCCCCGCCTCCCATAGGCTCGCGGGGCTATTCGCATCGATCGTCTTTGTCCTCGCCTCCTTCTTCGCATCCGCCCCAGCCCTCGCGCAGGAAAGCGTGCCGGGCGCGGCGCCCAAGCTGACGGAAGCGATCAAGACCGCGGGCCAAGAACTCGCCAAGACCTCCGGCGCCCACAAGCCCGGCGGCGAAGCCAACCTCGAACTCCCCCGCGTCGGCGGCGTGGACTTCATGGGCATCGCGGGCGACAAGCTGCTCTTCGCGGGACTCATCGTCTCCGCCCTCGGCATGCTCTTTGGCCTCATGATCTACGCCCAGCTCAAGAACCTCCCGGTTCACAAGAGCATGCTCGAGATCTCGGAGTTGATCTACTCCACCTGCAAGTCGTACATGATCCAGCAGGGCAAGTTCCTCATGGTCCTCTGGGCCTTTATTGCCGTCGCCGTAGCCTGGTACTTCGGCTGGCTCATCCCCATGGGCGATGATGCGAATGGAAACGCCATCTCCGGCATGCCCTTCGGCAAGGTCGCCCTCATCCTGCTCTTCAGCCTCGTCGGCATCGCCGGCTCCTACGGCGTCGCATGGTTTGGCATCCGCGTCAATACCTTCGCCAACAGCCGCGCCGCCTTCGCCTCGCTCCGCGGCAAGCCCTTCCCGTGCTACGCCATCCCCCTCAAGGCCGGCATGTCGATCGGCATGGCCCTGATCAGCGTCGAGCTGATGATCATGCTCGGCATCCTGCTCTTCGTCCCCGGTGACGTCTCGGGCGCATGCCTCATCGGCTTCGCCATCGGCGAGTCCCTCGGCGCCTCGGCCCTGCGTATCGCGGG
>JBEIUO010000517.1:0-3001 GCA_040374335.1 Phycisphaeraceae bacterium | reverse complement strand
GGCATTGAAGCAGCGACCAGTCAGGTTCAGCGCGGGCGAGCCCGACGAGCAGTTTCCTCTGATCAGCCGACAGACGCGCGTGGATCTCGGCGAAGAGTCGCTCGACGTCTTCTCCGCTCGCCGCCGAGGTATCGAGAATCAGTACGTCGTACGGCCGCTCTTCGCCCGCCTGATCGATGACGCCCAGCGCATCCGCAAGCGTCGCGGCACCGCTCGCCGAGTAACCGCGCCCGGCGGTGCATGCCACGATCGCGTCGCGAGACATCGCGTCGGCGTCGCACACCATCAGCCGCTCACCGGATGAAGTTGGACCAAGACGGATGGACATTGATGATCAGTGCCTCTGGGGAGAGGGGAATCGCAAGCGAAGTACCGCGCCCTGACGGCCGGCACGCTGGCCGGTGTCCGCGGGCAGAAGCTCGATGGAGCCCCCCATGCTCTGCACCACGCTCCGGGCCACGGCGAGGCCGATCCCCGATGCGCCGGGCTTGGTCGTGAACCCCATGTCGAACACACGCGAGAGCTCGGAAACACTCGGAGGGCCGATCCCGTCGTCCGTCACGGTGATCTCGTACCAGGTCCGACCGTCCTTGCCGTAGCTCGGGGCACTCGGCACCGCGATCGCCGCGATCCGAACCTGCACCGTGCCACCGCCGCCGCGACGGCCCACCGCCTCCACGGCATTCTGCAACGCGTTCAGCACCACCGTGTACAAACCGCCCGCCGGTGAGAGCGCGGCGTCATCGCTGATGTCGAACGTGATCTGCACCGAGTGCCGCGTCGCCAACGGCCGCACCACATCCATCGCGTGCGAAACCGCTTCGCCCAGCAGCACCGGGCGGCACCGCGAGAGATTCGGGCTTCCCAGCGGCTGACTCGGCGATTGCATCGCCGCGTGCACGAGTTCCGACATCTTGTCCAGTTGATCCCCGGCGACTACCAACTGGCGGCACGCCTCGCTCGCCGCGGCATGCCCTGTGACAGCGATTGTCGTCTCGATGTTCGTCTTTGCGGCGTCCACGCACCGCATCGATCCCTCGAGCAACTCCGTGAGCCGCGTGACCAGCGACGCAACGCGGTCCACTTGGACGTACGTCGCCTCGGGCGTCGTCGGGCGGTGCGCTGGCGAGGGTGAGCCCCGCGCCGCGTTCCCTGGGATGTTGCCGTCCGTGGGGTTCATGCCCCGAACATCGAGCGCGATCGTCGTCTACTTCATGCACGACGTTGCCCGAACGCAACACGCGGGTTATGGGCCCGGATCCAGCCGTCCATCCCGCATCGAGTGCAGAATCCGTGCTGGCGGTGCAGGCGGCGCGACCCCACCTTTGCCGTTATCGAAGGCCTTCGAGGAACTCGCCAAACCGGTCCATTCCCCGGTTGATCTGCTCTTCGCTGCACGCGAACGAGATGCGGACGTGGTTTGGGCCGCACCCGCCGAAGTCATCGCCCGGCACAAAGGCAACCAAATGCTCCGCAAGAAGTGCTTCGCAGAAGTCCATCGCGTTGCGCACCGGCTTGCCACCCTTGGTCGTCTTGCCGAAGTGCGCCGATACGTCCGGGAACGCGTAGAAGGCCCCTGTCGCGGGCTACGACTTCACGCCCGGCAGCTTCACGAGTCGCCCGTTGATGACCTCGGCACGCTTCGCAAACGCCTGACGCATTGTCTCGACCTGCGGCGCGCACTCTGTGAGGGCGGTCCGAATCGCCGGGTACACAAAGGACGTGATGTTCGTCGAGATCTGCCCCTGGAGGGTGGCCATGGCGTTCGTGAACTTCAGCCCGAACTCCCCCGGCATCCCCGTGAAGCCAACCCGCCAGCCTGTCATCCCGTACGCCTTCGAAAGGCCGTTGAGCGTGATGGTCCGCTCCGCGACCTCCGGCATGCTCCCGATCGAGAAGTGGGGGATCCCACCGAAGATGATCTTCTCGTACAGCTCGTCCGACAGAATCACCATCTCCGGCGCGATCGTTGCGATCGCCTCCGCCACCACGCGCCCGATCGCACGCAGTTCGTCCGGCGTGTACATCGTCCCGCACGGATTGCTCGGCGAGTTGAGGATCAGCATCCGCGTCCGAGGAGTGATCGCCGCCTTGATCTGTGCCGCGGTCGCCTTGAACCCGGTCTCCACCGTCGTCGGCACTTCCACGACCTTTCCGCCGGCCAGCTCGACGAGTGGGGCGTAGCTCACCCACGCAGGCACCGGGAGAACGCATTCCTGGGGCGCCTCGCCGGGCTTGGGGTGGTCAAAGAGCACATGGCAGGCCACGTAGAGGGAGTGCTTACCCCCCGAGCCGATGGTGATGTGGTCGGCGGTGATCCCTGGGATCCCGTTCTCGGACGCGAACTTCCGGGCAATCGTCGCCCGGGTCTCGGCATCACCCAGCGTGGGCATGTACTTGGTCTGCCCGGCCAGGAGCGCCTTGATCGCGGTGTCCTTGATGGGCTGGGGGGTGTCAAAGTCCGGCTCCCCCGCCGCGAAGCTCAACACGTCCAGCCCTTGAGCCTTCATGGTCTTGGCTCGGTTCATGAACGCGACGGTGACGGAAGGACGGAGGTTGACGACACGGGGAGCGAGGCTTGGCATGGGGCAAACGGTAGCCGTCATGGTTCGCTCTGTACGGACGGGCCAAGCCGCGCCCGCTCTGGCGGATCGCGACCATCAGCGGCAGCCGTTGTGCTGAATGCGGTCGTTCTGCCAGGTTGCCGCCGGTGGTACAGGTGGATATCTTGGTTCCCGGG
This sequence comes from Phycisphaeraceae bacterium, assembly GCA_040374335.1. GTDB lineage: Bacteria > Planctomycetota > Phycisphaerae > Phycisphaerales > UBA1924 > JBEIUO01. Next base: position 261 of record JBEIUO010000517.1, on the reverse strand, counting down.
GGACAGGGCGGGTGCGTGGTTTGGAGCAGGTGTTTGTCCGGGTTGTTCGGGTTGCCCCCCTCCGGACTGTGAGCTGGTAAGATAGGTGTTTGGGATGGTGGATGGCTAGATTCCGCACCTCCCCTCGCCTATCCTCCCTCCCAAGGTAACCAAAGTACTCTTTTGAATCGGATGCGAACGAATGGCCATTTCTGCAGAGCAGCGTAAGCAAGTCGTCACCACCCACCGCGTCCATGGTACCGACACGGGCTCGCCCGAGGT
>JBEIUO010000602.1:0-2647 GCA_040374335.1 Phycisphaeraceae bacterium | reverse complement strand
GAGCTTGGGTGCGTCCTCCGCGCGGATCGACCCCTCGGCCACGTACGCGGCGATCTCTCGCTTGGTCTGCTCGCGGGCTTTGGTCTCGGCGACCTTGCGCCATGAGTGAAGGACCAGCCAGATCACAAAGGTGAGGGCTCCGATGCCGAAGATGATCAGATGTGACTGGGAGAAATCGGCAAGCGTAATCAGGGGGGCGGTTTCCATAGGGTGTCTCCCGGGGTGAACGGTGTCCGGGGAGTATTCGGATTGGCCAGGGTGAGGTTTCACAAATGAGCCCGATCATCCTGCGAACAGGTCCGATCTTGTGGGAACAGGGGCTGCAAAGCCGATCAGACCAGCATGGCAACTGGACCACGGATGGCGGTGCTGGCGGATGGGGGCCTGGCGGCATTGGCCGCAATGACCGCGGCTCGGGAGGGGGCGGTGCTGTCGCAGCCGGGCGGGGCAGCAGCGGGGGGGTTCGCGTACCCCGGAGTCTTAGCATGGCCGCCGGATTTGTGGACGGATCCGGTTCGGTTGGGGGTGATCTCGAGGCAGTGCGAGCGGCTGACGTTGGCCCTGCTCGCGCGACCGGATGTCACGCACGTGCCGGGGGGCGGGTCGGGATCGGAATGGGAGACGCAGTGCCTGATCACGACGGCGTTTGAGGCGGCTCGGGCCGGGATGTCGCGGCTGATCTGGCCTGCGACGGGGGGGATCGGCGAACACATCGATTTGGATCGCGTGTGCGAGATCCAGGATAAGGCGATTCTGGTATCTCGGCTGGTTGGATTGGATGCTCCCAACCACGGCCAACCCGGGTTCACGATCGAGACTCCGTACGCGGATCTGAGCGACGACCGGTTGGCGGATCTGGCCCTCGACCTTGGGGTTCAGATGGAACTCTGCTGGTGGCACGGGAAAGGGCGGCCATGGGGGCGGACGAGGCGGAACGGTGGGGGAGGGCCTTGGCCAAGGCGGGGGCGGGGGCGAGGTAGAACGTCGAGTTGGCGGGTGGGGGCCGGTTCGCCGCGCTAAACTACGCCCCTATGTCAACGACCAACAGCGGCGTACGAGCGACGATCACGAACACACGAGCCGGGGTGGCGCACCGTTGGGTGCAGACCCTGATTCCGACGACGCGGGAAGCTCCGAACGACGCGGAGACGCCGAGTCACATCCTGCTGCACCGGGCCGGGTTCATCCGCCAGGTAGGCGCGGGCATTTACGACTACCTGCCGCTGGCGTGGCGCACGCTGACGAAGATCAGCACGATCGTGCGTGAGGAGATGGACGCGGCGGGTGGCAGCGAGCTGCTGATGCCGGCCCTCGAGCCGTTCGAGCTCTTCGCGGGGACGAAGCGCGACGTGGATTACGGCGACAACCTCTTCCGGCTGCAGGACCGCAAGGGGCGGATGAACGCGCTGGCGCCGACGCACGAGGAAGTGATCACCGAGTTGGTGAAGGGGGCGGTGACGAGCTACAAGACGCTGCCGCTGAACCTGTACCAGATTCAGACGAAGTTCCGCGACGAGGCGAGGCCGCGGGCGGGGCTGCTGCGTTGCCGCGAGTTCATCATGAAGGACGCGTACAGCTTCCACATGCACGTGGAAGGCGCGGGCGGGCTGAACGATGCGTACGACGCGATGTACCGTGCGTACACGAACATCTTCACGCGGTGCGGGCTCAGCTTCACGGCGGTGGAAGCGGAGAGCGGTCCGATCGGCGGCTCGGCGAGCCATGAGTTCATGGTGAACTGCGCGAGCGGCGAGGACACGATCCTGCGGTGCCCGGCGACGGGGTACGCCGCGAACGTGGAGAAGTGCGAGATCGGGGACCGGGGCGCGTGGACGTTTGATGCCGCGCCGACGGGGGAACTGACCGAGGTTCACACGCCGAACCTGCCGGGGATCGAAGAGGTTGGCAAGGCCATGAAGGTGAAGCCGGATCGCATGCTGAAGATGCTGGTCTTCGCGGTGACGGGTGCCGCGCCGGGGACACCCGCGGACGCGAAGCTGCCGAAGTGGGTGCTCGCGGTGGTGCGGGGGGACCACGAGGTGAACGAGGGCAAGGTAAAGAAGCTGAGCGGCTGCACGGTGCAGATGGCGCCGGAGAAGGACGCGAAGGCCGCGGGCTTCGCGATCGGCTATGTCTCGCCGCGGACGATCAACGCGGTGGCGGAGACGCTGCTGCTGGTGGATCACGATGTCGCGCAGGGGCGGCTTCTGGGCGACGGGTGCGGACAAGGCGGACCATCACGTAAAGCACTTCAACTGGAGCCGCGAGGTTGGGGCGGCGCTGAAGGACGCGACGAAGACGGTGGTGGGGGACCTGCGCAACGCGGCAGTGGGGGACCCGAGCCCGCGCGCGGCGGGATCGAAGCTCGAAGCGGCGAAGGGGATCGAAGTCGGGCACATCTTCAAGCTCGGCACGAAGTACTCCGACGCGATGGGCCTTGCGATCATGGACGCGAGCCAGCAGAAGCGCTCCGTGATCATGGGGTGCTACGGCATCGGCGTGAGCCGGACGATGGCGTCGACGGTCGAGCAGAACCACGACGAGAACGGGATCATCTGGCCCGCGGCGATCGCACCGTACCACGTGCTCATCACGATGATCAGGCCTGACGACGCGAAGCAGCAGGACGCGGCGAAGCTGCTCGCGG
>JBEIUO010000850.1:0-1024 GCA_040374335.1 Phycisphaeraceae bacterium | reverse complement strand
GGAAGCACGAAATCGATCGGACCCTGCACGTACACGTCGTATCCGGGGCCCGGCTCAAACCGAAACACCGCGGTGCACTTGATGTCGTCCGGCGTACCGGCCGCCTTGTCCGCGCCCGGCGAAATCATGGTCGCCGTCTTCATCTTTGCCGCACCGTCCGTGATCGTGAAGCTAATCTCGCTTCCCCACCCGTCCTTGATCTTCTCGTCGATCTTCTCGACCTTCGGTAGATCAGCGAGCGTGGTAGGTGTTGTGCCCGCTTGAATCGCGGTCAGTGTCCGATGGGCGATCGCGTACATTCGCGTTTGCGTTTCCTCGGCTTCGTTGAGGGGAACGCCCGGGGTGCTGCCTGCGCAGTTGTACAACGCCATCCCCACCGCCGCCACGCCCGCGAAGATGCCGATCAGGATCTTGGGGTCTTTCCAGTTCACGTCGTGCATCGGATCCTCGCTCTTAGCCGCCGATTCGGGCGGGTCACATTCCTATTGGGAACACAGATGCGGGGTTGCCCGGATTCCGGCCAACTCGCCGCGGCGGGGAGCATAGGGCTTCCCCCGTCGCGGCGTCCCCGCAGTACCCCCTTCCCCTTGCCGACCGCCCGTCGTGTGGTACATTGAACCAAGACCGAACCGCCTGCGTACGATCTCATAGCCGCCGTGAACAGAACGCTCCTCCAACTCGCCGCCTGCCTCGCCCTGCTCGTTCAGGGTGCAGTCGTCCTGCTCGGTGGTCCCGGTTCTCAAGGTTGCCTGCGCTGCTTCACGGAACTCGCATCCACGCTGACCGCCAACACCGAGTCCGACGAGGACTCCTGCTGCTGCTGTTGCTCCGACGGCGGCGAGTGCGGTTGCTGCACCCCGAAGCACCACGACTCACGACCGGCCGACCCTGAACAACGCCGCGACTGCCCCTCCATGATCGCCATCCCCGCGATGGCCGCGGACACCCTCCGCCCCTCCTTCACCGCTGACGTAGACGCCGCGCTCCTCCCCGTTTCCGCCCCATCGCCGCTGATCCTCGTCGC
>JBEIUO010000482.1:0-3172 GCA_040374335.1 Phycisphaeraceae bacterium | reverse complement strand
GACCGATGCCCGGCTGACCGAGATAGGCATCGGCCGCGGCGAGACTGGCCTCGGCTCCTCCGTGGACGGAGACGCCGATATCGGCGGCGGCGAGTGCGGCGGCGTCGTTGATGCCGTCGCCCACCATGACCGTGAGCGACCGGGTTCGTTCATCGGTGACAGCGGCGATCTTGAGTTCGGGGGACGCGGAGTGGATGATGTCGGCGTCGTCGAGCCCCAGTGCTTTGCCGACGCGCCGCGTGGGGCCTTCGGCATCGCCGGAGAGCAGACGCACGCGCCAGCCCTGAGAGACCAGCGACTGCACGGCTGCGAGCGACGTCTCGCGGATGGTGTCGCCCAACGTGCCCGAACCGGCGACCACGCCGTCCACGCTCACGGCGACGCACGTCGCGCCGTGTGCCGCGGCATCGGCGAGGCGGCCGCAGTGCTTCTCGGGGTCTTCCGCGGTTTCGAGAACGAACGCGGGTGCGCCCACGCGGACCCGCTGGCCCTCGACGGTCGCTTCGATCCCACGGCCGGGGACGAGGCGGGTGTCGGTGACGCGGAAGGCTGAGGTATCGCCGAACTCCCGCGAGAGCGCGGTGGCGATGGGGTGCGAGCAGCCACGTTCCGCGGCGGCGGCAAGCTGGCCGGCGGTGCGGGCCCCGTTCCACTGTTGCACGTTGAACGCACCGGTGGTGACCGTCCCCGTCTTGTCGAGGAAGATCGTGCGTGGGCCTTTGTGCGACCCGAGCTTCTCGAGCACGTCCCCGCCCTTCACGAGCATCTTCATGCGTGCGGCCTTCCCGAGCGCGGCGGTGAAGGAGAGCGGTGTGGCGAGGCCCAGGGCGCACGGGCAAGTAACAATCAGCAAAGCAACCGCGTACTCCGCCGCCTCGTGCCAGGTGGCGATGGACGCCCAGATCGCGGCGGTGGCGGCGCTCAGCACGAGCATGCACACCACGAACACGCCGGCGACTCGGTCTGCGATCTGTACCATGCGAGGCTTGCGACGAGAGCACTCCGCGACGACGGACAGCAACCGGCCCACGCGTGTCGCGTCGCCGATCGCCGTGACCTTTGCGCGGAACGCGCTTGTGAGATTCAGCGTGCCCGCGGCCACCAGGTCGCCCTCGCCGCACGCGACGGGCACGGACTCTCCGGTCAGCATCGACTGATCGAGATCCGAGCGGCCGGAGACGATCTCGCCGTCGGCGGGCACGGTGTCCCCCGGCGCGACCTCGACGACACAGCCCAGTGTGAGGGCCTCGATCGGAACGCTACGAACTTCATCGTTCTCGACGATCCGTGCGCGGGTGGGTGTCAGGGAGTAGAGCAGTTCAAGCGAATCGGTCGCGCGCCGGGTCTGGCGGAGTTGGATCCAGCGACCGACCAGGAGCGCGAAGACAAGCACCGAGAGCGAATCGAAGTAGATCTCGCCCACCCCGCGGATGGTGTTGACAAGCCCCCAGATCCAGCCGGCACCAAGACCAACCGCGATGGGGAGATCGAGATTGAGGGCCCGGGCGCGGAGTGCTCGGAAGGCGCTCACGAAGAAGACGCGACCCGGCCACGCGAGCGAGATGGAGGTGATCGCGAGGCTGAGCCAGCGGAACAGCGTGAGGTACTCGTCCTCCATCGCCTCGAACAGGCCGGAGTAGAGCGCGAACGCGAGGAGCATCGTGTTCCCGGCGCACGCGCCGGCGGCCGCGACGTGCTGGAGGCGGCGGCGGTCTTCCTGCTTGCGGGCGTCCCGGGCGCGGGCGTCGCGGGCCGGGTGGGGCGGGTAACCGAGGGAGGCGAGCGCCGCGGCAACACGCGAGAGACTCGTCTTGGACGGGTCCCACACGACCTGAACGATGGAGCGACCGAAGTCCAGGCGCGAGGAGACAATCCCGTCGGTGATGAGCGAGAGCCGCTCGACGAGCCAGACGCACGCGGCGCAGTGAACGCCTTCGAGGAAAAGGTCAGCGGCGGCGAAGCCACCCCGCACGCCACGAACGTAGAGCTTCTGGAACGTGGGGTCGTCGTATTCTTCGTAGGCGGACCGGCCGCCCAGCGCGGGGCGGCCCGGTTCTTCGGCGCGGATGCGGTAGTAATCGGCGAGACCGCACGAGTGGATGATCTTGTACGCGGACTCGCACCCGTGGCAGCAGAAGACCTCCGACTGCGGCGATTCCGGTGCCGTCATCGGCTGCCCGCAGTGCGAGCAAGGGCACTCCGTCCGCGTGGCGGGCGAGAAAGAGGCGTTGGCTGTCACGCTCACCGTGAACCCCCGTTGGTTGAACTTGCGACCGGCGATGGCGCGGCATCGTCGCCGCAGAAAGGCGTGACGTGCGAGGCGGCGTCGCCCCGGATCGGGAGCGGCGACGCGATCCGCGCGATCGCGGTCCCCATGCCCATGAGGATCATGATCAACGCAGTGGCGATAGGAGCTCGCGAGCCGAGCCACGACGTCACCTTGCGACCGCTCACGCCCGCGAGCGTCAGCATCGGGAGCGTGCCGGCCCAGAAGAACAGCATAACGAGGGCGCCGGTGATGGGATCGCCCGTGCCCGCCGCGGTGATGACGAAGGTGTACAGCCAGCCACAGGGCAGCAGCGTGGTCAGCAGGCCGATGCCCGCCGCACGGAAGACGGGCGGGAGCGAGAACACCGCGTGGTATCCCTGCTCGATGAGCTTCTGCCAGCGGGGTGGGACCTTCGGCGAGACGAGGGGGGCACCCAGGGCCTTTGCGAGCATCAGCACGCCCACGATCGCGAGCAAAGACGAGGCGAGGATCGCGGCACCGTTGGCGATACCAGCATTCTTGCCGCCGAGGTCGATGGCCTCACCCACGATTCCAGCGATCGAGCCGAGAAGGGTGTAGGTGGTCAGCCGGCCGAGGTGGTACGACGCGAGCGCGAGCCGTGGGGTGCCGGGCCGGCCCTTGAAATCGGAGACGGCGAGCATCACGAAAGCGCCGCACATCCCGGCGCAGTGTGTGCTGCCGAGAATCGAAGCCAGGAAGACCGAGAGCAGCATCGCCGTCATCACGGGGTTCCGGTGTTGGTGCGGAGGGTCTTCACGAACACATCGTCTCCGCGTGCGGCGCGGACGCGGAACTCACAGGTTCCCGTTGGCAGGATACCGGAGTACTGATACGTGCCGCCTACGGCGGGCCGGAAGTCGGCGGTCACCCGCGATCCGGAGT
>JBEIUO010000641.1:0-2458 GCA_040374335.1 Phycisphaeraceae bacterium | reverse complement strand
GCGTACAAGACCCGTCTGGGCGGCGGCTACGAGATCTCCGTCCCTGGCAAGACGCTCAACCGTCTGCTCCTCCTGCTCCAGACGACCGCCGTGCGCGCCTACGCCCGCGCTGAAGAGATGCAGAACCAGCAGCGCACCCGCTTCCGTGTGAGCGATGCCTCCGAACGGCAAGAGCGTCTCGACCGGCACACAACCCCCTACGCCGCCGACGACGAGCAGGACGAGTACCTTCCATGAAGTCGAACGAGCTGCTCCAACGCATCGTGTCCGCCGCCCTCGACCGGGAGACCCCCGAAGGCCAGGAGGCCGCAAAGCGTGCCGCACGCGAACGCGCCGAAGCATCCCGCGCGCAACTCCGCGTCGCACAAGCGGCCCGCATCAGCGGTTACGTCGGGGCGGGTTTGACAGTAGCCTCCCTTCTGTTCGGCATCGCGTTCCTGCACGCGCGCAGCCGTCGGGCCGAAGCCGGATAGCACTCTCTTGGTTCCGCTTCTCACGCCTCTGTGCTATCTTCTCCGTGAACCCTTCCCTTCAAGGAGCCTATCATGGCCAACTCCGTCAACGTGCAGCAGTCCCTGCGACTGAACTGCGTCATCGACTCCGACGCCTCCTCCGTCAGCGGTACCCCGCTGTCTGTCTTCTGCTCCCGCCAGCTCGCGGTGGCGGACTTCAAGTTCAACACCACCGCCCTGTCCGCCAACAACGACGGCGCGCTGCTGATCGAGTCCGTGACGAGCCTCGGCGTCGCTACCACGCTGGGCGCGATCGACGCGTCTGTCGACTCCGGCTCGACGACCACGCTGCTCCGCCCCACCACCGTCACCCTGAGCCAGGGCGTGAACACCTCGCTCTCCGCCACCGCCACCGTGATCCGCGGCAACACCCTGCGCGTCCGCGCGGCAGGGACCGACAACGGCGCCCCGATCCGGGCCACCGGGACCCTCACCGTGCTCCCCGGCTCCCGGTACGCGGCTGGTGCGGGTACCTACTTCCCGAACAACGGCTCGACGGGTGCGGGCGGCTCGTCCGTGACCAGCATCTGATCGACAGTTCGTCGGGACGAGGATAGGAGGGGGTGCGGTCTTCGGGCCGCGCCCCCTTCTGCATCTTCCCCTCGCGCGAGGCCCCTCGATGCCCCTCCCTGCACTCTCCTTCTACACGCAACGCTTCTCTCGGCTGTCGAAGCGTATCGTCGCGTTTCTATTTCCAATGAGTGACTGGCGTGCCCGACTCCGCACGTTCCGACGCAGCCCGTCGCTTCCCGTCTGGCGCTTCGAAGATCCGGAGCTTCCGCCCACGGCCCCGTGGCCGCCGGAGTGGTTCCCGCACGTGATCGAGCGGAACGCGGACGGAAAGCCGTTCATCCGCTTCCTCGATACCACCTCTCTCATCTCGGGCAGACCCTGCGAAGGCGAAGCCGCTGTCCGATGCGCGCGCTGCGGCATCCATCTCCACGTCGAAGAGACGACGATGGCCGACAACACTTCCGCACCCATCTGCCCCTGGTGTACACCTATCTCCTGAACATCCGCATAACTGAACATCTACACAGGAGCCCACATGGCAAACTCTGTTACCTGCTTCGCAACCCCTCAAGTCCATTTCGCCGTGATCGACACGGACGCCACTGGCGGCGTCAACACCGCGAGCTTCGTGCGCCCGTTCCGCGTCATGACCATCAACGGCTTCGTGACGGCCGCTGTCGGCGGTTCCTCGATCACGGTCGCCCGCGTCCGCGGAGGCGCTGCGACGACCCTCGCGGTGCTCAACACGGCCGCCCTCGGACCTGCGCCCTTCACGACCAACATCGACCAGAGCGTCGCCCTGTTCCAGAGCGGCGACACCCTGCGCCTGACCGCCTCCGCAGCCGGCACGACCGCGAACGTCTTCTTCACCATCCTGCCGTTTAGCCTCTGATGCCCGCAGACTTCCGGTTCAAGTTCCCGATGGTCATCGCCCTGGAGGCGAAGACCGCGGGCGTCTACCCGATCGTCTTGAACCGTGACGTCACGGTTTTCGACGCCGTCGCGAACATGACGCCTTCCCCAAACACCCCCGTCCGCATCAACAAGGGCGCCATCACCCTCCGTTGCGGCGACACCGTGCTGGGCAGTGTGACCGTTCTGCCGAATACGGCCACACGGATACAGACCCTGCACCGCGACAAGTGCCTGCTGCGTAGCGGCTGTACCCTGACCGTCGAGGTCACGGACGCAGAGAACGTCTACCTCGACATCTGGGCGATCCCGCTCCCGCGCCACGGCATCCATTCGTAGCTCTCGGCAACACACAAAGAAGCGATGAGGGTGATAGAGTAACGGTATGCCGATCCGCAACCGTTACGCTCCGCCCCCGTCGCTTCCGCGTCCGTGGCTTCCGCTGCCTCCGGGCACCGTGATCGGCACGCCCGCGAGCTTCCCGGCCCCCAACCCCTTCTCGGTCAACTGGCCGACGGCGC
>JBEIUO010000277.1:0-4637 GCA_040374335.1 Phycisphaeraceae bacterium | reverse complement strand
TCACGATCGCGTCCGCGACCGGCCCGCGGTAGAACGCGCGCGCGCCCTCCGCCGCGATCGCCCGCAGCACGGCGGCCTGCCCGGACTGATCGATGTGGTCGCCCACCTTCACCCGACCCTGCATCAGCAGCCGGTTCCACAGGTCGGGGAACCGCTCGGCCCTGCCTGGCGCGGCGTTGATCCACTCGATGATCTCCTGCGAACTCGCGACGTAGTGCGCGTCCGCCGCGTACCCCGATTCCGCGAGGCGGATCGCCGGCGCGAGCACCTGCTCGCGCGAGAGGGTGCCGTACTTCTCGAGCGCGTGCAGCATCCCCGCGACATGCCCGGGGATCGCGACGGACTTGCCACCCCGCGTGGCGGCATCGGGATCAGGGTCTTTCTCGAAGAACTCCGGGCCCATCGCCGCGATGGAGGTCTCGCGGTAGTTGATGCAGGTCGTGAGCGGGTCACCCTTGCCGGAGGTTAGTTCCGCGAGTCGGGGGTGGTGCTTCAGGAACACCACCATGAATCCGCCCCCGCCGATGCCGCACGAATACGGCCTCACCACGGAGAGCGCGAAGCTCGTCGCGACCGCCGCGTCAACGGCGTTGCCCCCGGCCCGGAGAACTTCGAGCCCGGCCTGGGAGGCGAGCGTGTGGTCGGCGGCAACAGCGGCGTTGGGAAACACGAACGGCTCCTGCGCGGAAGTTTGGCTTGTGAGGACCACCGGCGACGCCGGCGACGAGGACGACTCCGGCTGGGCCGCCACGAATCCGCAGATCCCGGAGGCAACAGCGAGGACGAGTGCTGGCGAGACGCGGACCATCGGCCAAGCGTATCCCTCGCCCGCCTCGCAAGGACCGAGAAGTGCGCCCCAACCGGCCGACAAACCCTTGCAACCGGGAGCGATTCAGGTCACAATCCCCGTCCGGCCCGGGGGATGAAGAAGGGGTTGCGATGAGATGGCGTGAGGTATTGATCGCAGCGGTCACGTTGGGGCTCATCCAGACGCGCGCGCAGGCCCAACCCGGGCCTTTCGAAGGCCACCGCGTGGTCCGGGTCACGCCTCGCACGGCCTCCGATCTCCTGGCCGTTTCGAGCATCGCCACCAACATCTGGTCGTGCGAGATCGGCCTTGGTCCGCTCGACGTCCAGGTGACCCCCGAACAACAAGCCGCGCTCGAATCCCTCGGGATGTCGTGCGAGCTGCGCGTGCCGAACGTGCAGTCCCTCGTGGACGCCGAGGCGGCGCAGATTCGCGAGGCCCACCTCGACCGCGACGCCCAGTGGTTCTCAACGTATAGGAACTTCACGGAGATCAACGCCAAGCTCGATCAGCTCGCCGCGGCCAGCGGGGGGTTGGCTTCAACCTTCCTCGTTGGCAACACGCTCGAAGGTCGGCAGGTTCGGGGCATCCGATTCACAGGCCCCGACCGCCCGGGCAACCCTCGCAACTCGCGTCCCGCCGCGCTCTTCGCGGGCGGCATTCATGCCCGCGAGTGGATCAGCCCCATGACGGCGATGTACCTTGCGGATCGGATGCTAGAGCGGTACGCGATCGAGCCGCGGATCAGTTCGCTGCTTGATGGAGTCGAGATCATCGTGATCCCGGTTCAGAACGCCGATGGGTACGTCTACACCTGGGCGAGCCCCGTGAACCGGAACTGGCGAAAGAACCGCAGGACCAATGGCAACGGGACCTTTGGCGTCGATCTCAATCGCAACTTCGGCTATCAGTGGGGCGGTCTCGGTGCGGGCACAAACCCCGGCGATGACACGTACCGAGGCATCGGGCCCTTCAGCGAACCGGAGACGCAGATCTTCCGCGATTTCGTGGTGGCCAATCCTCGGATCCGGACGCATGTCGACCTCCACTCGTACGGCCAATACCTGCTGACACCGTGGGGATACACCGGTGCACCATCGCCTGATGCTCTGCTTTTCGACCGCGTGACCGACGAGATGGCGACAGCGATCCGAGGCGTGCACGGGAAGACCTACGTGAACGGTCAGACCTACACGCTTCTCTACCCCGCGGCCGGCGGCTCACACGACTGGACCTACGGCGATCGGAACATTTTCGGCATGACCGCCGAGCTCCGCGATACGGGCCAGTTCGGTTTCTTTCTCCCTGCGAGCCAGATCATCCCCACCGCTGAGGAGTGGTTCGAGGCCGCCCTGATCTTCGCCAACGCCGCACAGGCCCCCTTGCTCCTAAGCACTCCCGACGCCGAGCTGTCTCAGCTGCGCGACGGTGAAACAGCGAACGTCCGGCTGCTGACCCGGCCCGGAACCACGACCGTGGCGGCATCTCAGCCTGTACTCCGCTGGCGCATCGGGTCCTCGGGTCCTTTCTCATCGACACCGATGACCGGCGGTGCGCCGTGGACCGCGCCGCTCTCGGGCCCGTCGTGCAGCGGCGTGATCGAGTGGTTCTTCGAGGCACCCGGCGCTGACGGGAGCGTCACGAGACTCCCCGCAACAGCCCCCGATTCGGTCTTCAGGACCACCCCGTTCGGCAGCTTCGACGTCTTCTTCGACGACATGGAGACCGACCGGGGGTGGACCGTCGGCGCGACCGACGACGATGCCACCTCGGGGCAGTGGCAACGCGCTGATCCCGTTGGCACCATCGCCCAACCCGAAAGCGACTTCAGCCTCACGGGGACCCGCTGCTGGGTGACCGGTGCCGCCGGAGGAGCCCCCGACGCGAACGACATCGACGGCGGACGAACAACGCTGACCTCCCCCGTGATCGACGCACGGCCCCCGCGCGGCTTCATCGCCCAGAACTCCCGAGTGTTCTGCCAGGTCTGGTTCTCAACCAACACAGGCTCGAACCCCAACGCCGACGCGATGCTCGTCGAGCTCTCCTCGGATGCGGGCAACACATGGACCCAGGCGTCCGTTGTGACCCAGAACGTCGGCACCTGGTGGACCTACCAGCTTCGCATCGAGGACTTCCGCGCTCCCACCGACCGGATGCGGTTCCGGTTCCGCCCGCGCGACGCATCGGGTGATTCCACCGTCGAAGCCGCGATTGACGACTTTGCGCTCATCCTCGACGGCTGCCGCACCGGCGATTTCACCGGCGACGGGGGCATCGACGGCGACGACGTAATCGCGTTCTTCACCGCCTGGGACGCGGGCGTGATCGACGCGGATTACACCGGCGACCGCTCGGTGGACGGCGATGACGCTATTCTGTTCTTCTCGTTGTGGGACTTGGGCCGCTAGACCCGGCCGGCACGCACCGTAAGCCTGGAGAGTTCCATGAACCGTCTGACAGCCCGCCGTTTCGCCCTCGTCGCGCTCCTGGCCACGAGTGGTGCCCTCGCGCAGGATGGCCCCTTCGAGGGACACCGCGTCGTTCGGGTGAGCCCCCGAACTCCGTCGGAACTCATGGCGGTCTCGACGATCGCGACGAACATCTGGTCCTGCCGGACCGGCCTTGGCCCGATCGACGTGCAGGTCACGCCGCAGCAGCAGGCGGCGCTCGAACAGCTCGGGCTCTCCTGCGAGGTGCGGATCGAGAACGTGCAAGCCCTGATCGACGCGGAGCAGGCGCAGATCCGCGCGGCACGGCTCGACCGCGATGCATCCTGGTTCACCACCTACAAGACGCTCTCCGAGATCAACGCGAAGCTCGAGGAGCTCGCCGCCAGCAGCGACGGCCTCGCATCCACGTTCGTCGTGGGTAACAGCCTCGAGGGCCGGCCTGTCAAGGGCATCCGCTTCACGGGCCCGGCTACGCCCGGCAACCCGCGTGATTCTCGCCCCGCGGCGGTGTACGCCGGCGGCATCCACGCCCGCGAGTGGGTGAGCCCCATGACCACGATGTACATCGCTGATCGCATGATCGAGATGTACGCCGCCGAGCCCCGAATCTCGGAGCTCCTCGATGACGTGGAGATCATCGTGATCCCCGTCCAGAACGTCGACGGGTACGAGTTTACCTGGGCCAACACCAACAACCGGCTCTGGCGGAAGAACCGCAGGCCCAACGCGAACGGCACCACCGGCGTCGACCTCAACCGCAACTTCGGCTTCGGCTGGGGCGGCGAAGGGGCGAGCACTGATCCGGGGTCCGACATCTACCGGGGCCCAAGCGCCTTCAGCGAACCCGAGACCCAGATCTTCCGCGACTTCGTCATCGCGAACCCCCGCATCCGCACGCACATCGACTTCCACTCGTTCTCGCAGCTCGTCCTCACCCCATGGGGATACACGCGCGACGCGTGCAACGACGCAGACCTCTACGAGTCCATCACCGCCGACATGGTCTCCGCGCTCTACGCGCCCCACTCGATGACCTACGTCGCCGGCCCCACGTACACGACGATCTATCCCGCGAGCGGCGGTGCCCACGACTGGAGCTACGGTGAACGCAACATCCTCGGCATGACCATCGAACTCCGCGACCGGGGCCAGACCGGCTTCGTGCTCCCCGCGGACCAGATTCTCCCCACCGCCGAGGAGAACTTTGAGGCCATCATGGTCCTCTCGGACGCCATCCGCCAGCCGCTGCTGCTCAGCACCGCGAGCGACGCGATCGCCACGCGCGAGGAAGATGCTCCCGTTTCCGTGAGCATGCGCGTCCGCCCCGGGACCTCCACCCTCGCGCCCGACGGCGCAACACTCCGCTGGCGCCTCGG
>JBEIUO010000463.1:0-3282 GCA_040374335.1 Phycisphaeraceae bacterium | reverse complement strand
GGGCGTAGAGCGGGGCGATGAGGGGCTGAACCGGCGCGACGGTGCCGTCGATGGCGCGGGAATCGCCCCAGCACTCGAGGAAGTGCGAGCCGTTGAGCATCCATGTGGATGCCGCGGCGGTCTCGGTCTGTCCGACGCTGAGGCAGACGCCGGTGACGGAGGCGTAGGCCTTGGCGAACTCTGCGTCGGCGGGGGCGTCGAAGACCGGGTTGGCGTCGATGACGACGACGCTGGAAACCTGGCCGGCCTGGATGGCCTGTGCGAGTCCCGTGATTCCCTTGACGCTGTCGGCGGCCTCTTCCTCGGACATGGGGAGGTAGGAGACGGACTTGCCGACGTTGCCGAGCGCGGCGTTCATCGCGTGGGCGATGGCGTGCACGGCGGCGGGCTGGGTTGGCCCGGCAACGATGAGGGACTTGCCGCGGTTGGCGGCGTCGATGAGGTCTTCGGCGCAGGCCTTCATCCAGCGGGAGGCCTCGGGGTCGAGGGCACCGCCCTGGAGTGCGGCGGCGGCGCGGGCGACGGCCTTTTCGTCATCGCCGAGCTTGGCGAGGACGTACGCGGCGAGCTGTGCGGCGAAGGTGGTGATCTGGGAGGGGGCGAGACGGAGGCGATGGTCGGCCTGACCGCCGGTGGTGGAGAGGGTGCTCTCGACGACGTAGAGGCGGCTCATGGCGTCGTCTTTGGTCATGACGGCGCGGGTGGCGGCGAAGCCACGGGCGTTGAGGAGCTCGCCCTCGTCCTTGTGAAGGAAGTCGCGGTCGAGCGAGACGATGATGTTCGTGTCGCGGGTGAAGTTCAGGATCTCCCGCATCGGCGAGCCGAACGCGGCGCGGGAGCCTTCCACGGCGGCGGCGTTGTCACCGGCGCTGTACCAAACGACCTTGGCCTCGGGGAAGTGGCCCTTGAAGGACTTCACCATCTCTGCGCGGGAAAGGCTGGAGGACTTACCGATGACGAGCGCGAGGCCCTTGCCCTTGGCGGCGTTGAACTTGGCGAACTCCTTCGCGTGCCAAGACTTGAAATCGTCCCAGGTGGCTTCGACGTGCCCGCGGACGGGGTTGTTGTAGACGGGGAACTTGAGGCGGTCGGGGTCGTAGAGGCTGAGGATGGAGGAGAGGGCCCAGCTGGAGCACTTGCCGCGGCTCGTGGAGTGGAGGGGGTTGCCCTCGATCTTGACGGGGCGGCCGTCGATGGATTCGACCAGTAGGCCTTCGGCGCCGCCGTCGGGGCGGGCCATGCTGGTGGCGTAGAACATGGACTCGCCGGGGATGACTTCCTCGGCGGCGTGGCTGTTGAAGGGGAGGATTTTCTCCTCGGGACGGCGGCAGCCGGGGATCGTGGCGGCGCCGGCGAGGGCGAGGGAAGCACCCATGAGCTTGAGGAAGTGCCGGCGAGAATCGCCGCCGCCGTCGCGGGAATCATCCCAGCCTGCGCGGTCGAGTTCGGAGGCACCGGCGGGGAACTCGCGCTCAAGGAACTCGCGGAACTCTTCGGTGTCGCCGATTTCCTCGGCGCTACGCCAGACGGGCATCCCGCTCACGCGCTGGAGTGACCGCGGCGTCAGGGCGAGCTCGTGCTTGCCGGGCCGCTTGTTCTCACCGCTGGTCGTCGAGTGGCATTGATCGTGGCTCATGACTTTCACGCTCGTATCGCGGGGGCTGTCACCGGGGCGCCCCCAAATATTCGTTCGATGCAAGAACGCTGGTATGGGATCTAAGAATCAGTAGTGGCAGGCGCCGCAGTTCTCGGGGGCCTTGACCTGCAGCTGATCGACGATGCTCTTGCCGGAGACCATGCCCTGCTCGTTGGCCCGCTCGGCCAGGTGCTGCTTGACCCACTGGAGCTGGGTCACGCGATCCGGCGGGACGAGGGACGCCTCGGGGTTGCGGTGGCAGTCCAGACACCAGCTCATCGACATCGGCTCGGCCTGGTAGACCTCCGGCATCGTGTTGATCTCGCCGTGGCAGGAGAGACACGACACGCCGGCCCGGAGGTGGGCCGCGTGCGGGAAGTTGCGGACGTAGTCGGGAAGCTTGTGCACACGAGTCCACTCGATGGGCGTGTTGCCCAGCGCGGCCTCGCGGATGAACTCCGTGCGTTGACGGTGCGAGTCGGACTCGGCGAGCTTCTGAAGCTTGCCATCCGCGTGGCAGCCGTAGCACGTCGCGACGCTCGGGATGTTCGCCTCACTGGCCTTCTCGATCTTCGAGTGGCAGTAGCGACAATCCATGCCGAGTTTGCCGGCGTGAATCTGGTGGCTGAACCCCGCGACGCCCGGCTGGTGAGGCATGTACCCCACCTTGAAGAACTTCGGGGTCGCGTAGTACCAGAACCCACCGATCACGCCCAGCGCACCACCCGCCGTAGCAAGCGCGGCAACCGTGGGCAGTACGTTCATCCACTTCGGGAAGATCACCGACACTGTCGGGCTCCTCTGCTTGAATCCCGCGGCACTTTCGCCCCTTCCGGCGACCGAGAACCGCGCTTGATACCTGAGTCCTCACACATCCCAAACCCTGCACCAAATCAATTGGCCCACAGCATAGCGAACTCTCGGAGAGAATTTCTGCCTGATCGGAATTTCTCCACTTCACGCGTACTCTGTCCCAGACGCCTTCCTGTCCTACCGTAACTGAGACAGTGTCTCAACTGCACGCCGAAGGAGCCCGCATCATGGCCCTCGCCCCGTCAGAATCCGATCGCCCCCGAGTCCTGGCATCCGCAGTCTGGATGGGCTTTACCGCCTCCGGGCCGCTGTGGCTGACCTGGTACATCACCCACCTGCCGTGGATCCATCTCTCCGAACAGGTCGCGCTGCCGATTGTTCTCGGAGCTTGGCTCGTCTCGCTGGTGATTGCCGCGAGATTGCTCGGGGCGCCCTCGCTGGGGGCCACCTCACTGGGGGGTTTGGTCTCGTCTCTGGTCGGGCTGCTGATTCTGGGGTCAAAACTCGTCGCGCCGGCCAGCGAGGGCAGCCCGGAGGCCGGGTCGGCCGTGCCGAATGCCCTGTGGATTACACTTGGTTTCTTGGTCCTCGGGGCGGCGCTTGGGGGTATCTCTGGGGTGGTCGCAAGGCTGGTGCCGCGGTCAGCATCCCCGATTGCGGGGAACTCAGCCGGGATGGCGTTCGCCGCAGTCATCGCGACCGCCCCACTGCTCTTCGCGGGCGGTTTGGTGACGAGCGCAGACGCCGGGATGGCTGTGCCCGACTGGCCGAACACGTTCGGGACCAACATGTTCCTGTACCCGCTTGGGCCTCGCGTTCAGCCGGTGGTGGGT
>JBEIUO010000606.1:0-2633 GCA_040374335.1 Phycisphaeraceae bacterium | reverse complement strand
AGTGTGCCGTCGGCCTTGAGGTAGCCAGACATGGTGACGTTTTCGGTGGCGCTCGCGAGGGGGAGTCCGCCGAGGGGAATGTTGATCTGCACGAGCGCACCGGGGACGACGTTGAAATCGGCGTCGACGCCGTATCCCATGAGGGTGTCGCCGTTGATGGTGGTGAGATCCTGCGTGGCGTTCTGGCGGAAGGCACCGGCGCGGGTGTAGCGGGTTTCGTTGCCCTGCTGCACGACGAAGAAGCCATCGCCCTCGATCATGAGGTCGCGGGCGTCGCCGGTGGAGGTGAGGCCGCCGGTGTTGAAGTTGCGCTGTGTTCCGGCGACGTTCACGCCGAAACCGATCTGGTGGGGGTTGGTACCGCCGGTGGTGTCGCCCGGGGGCGTGCCGTTGGAGACTGTGCGCGAGTAGATGCTCGAGAACATCAGGCGAGTGGACTTGAAGGCGGTGGTGTTGATGTTGGCGATGTTGTTACCGACGACATCGATGTTGCGGGCGTTTGCGTTCAGGCCGGAGAGCGCGGAGTAGAGCGCGGTGGTGGAGGGCATGGGTCGGTTCTCCGATGCGCGGCGGTGTGCCGCGGGTCAGTTCTGGGCTTGGGCGAGTGCGGCGAGGGTTTCGGGGGTAAGGCCGAGTACGCCGCGATCGGGGACCGGCACGGGCGCGTTTGAAGGCCGGGCATCTTTGGAATCAGAGGGGATGGAGATGACGGCGTCAAGTTCGGTGATGACACCGCCCGCGGAGAAGTCGACCTCTCCGAGTACGGTTCGGGATGTGACGTCGAGGCGAAGGGTTTTGCCGTCGATGAAGACGACGGCCTGGGTTGCGCCCTGGCTCTCGGCGAGATCGGCGGCTTTGCCGAGGCGTTCGAGCTGGTCGTCGGAGAGCGTGACACCGGAGCCGCTGGCGACGCTGACCTTGAGACCGCTCTCGATCGCGCCGGCGCGGGCCTTGGAAAGGAGTTCCGCGAAGCCGAGGCGGTCGAGGCTCGTCCCCTTGCTGATGCGGGATTCGACGCCGGGGGGAAGGACACCTGATCCGAGCGACTTCAGCAGGTCGAGGCCGGATGCAGCTTTCACGCCGCGTCCTCCGCCTCGGTGATGTTGTCGATTTGTGCGAAGTCGAGGGTGGAACCGTCTTCGAGACGGAGCACGGCACCGGAGGAAGTCCGGGAGACACCGACGACGGTTCCGGCGATGCGACCGATCGCGTCGCTGACACCGCTCACGCTCTTGCCCATCAGACCCGCGGCGGAGGCGAACTCGTCAGAAGAGACGAGTTTGCCGAGGCGGTCTCCGAGGTCCATGTCGGACTGGATGCTGCGGATGTTGGCGATCTGTTGGACGAGCTGGTTGGTGTCATTGGGCGCGAGGGGATCCTGGCGCCCGAGTTCGCTGAGGATGATCTTGGTGAAGTCCGCGGAGGTCATGGCGCTGTAGCCATTGCCCTGCTTCGTGGAGTTCAGCGTGTTGTTCAGTGCGTCGACTGCCATGCGTCACCAGCCCTTCGGGGTCTACACCGTTGCGTCGATACGGACCTGCGCGAGACCGGACTGATCTCGCTCGATCCACATTCCCGCGGGCTCCGCCGCTCCGGCCGCACTCCACGGCTCCGCCGTGGTCCCGTCATTCTCTCTCTCTCGGTCCTGGCGTCGGCCATCCTGGCCGTCGTGTGAACCGCCCGAGTCGCCGTGACGGTCGGCGTTCGGGAGTTGATCGTCGAGCTGTGCGTCGTGCCGGGACTCCGCCGCGAGCACGACTTCGAGCTTGGACACACTGATGCCGCGGGCTTCGAGTGCGCCGCGGAGGTGGTCCAAACCCTCGTTCAGCAACTCGCGTGCCGCGGGGGTGGCGGCCTCGATGCGGGCTTCGATCTGGTCGTTCTGCATGGCGAGGTCGATACGAACGGGGCCGAGACCTTCGGGGCGGAGTCGCATGACAACTTCCGTGCGCCCCTCGCGCACGCCCTGCACGATGACACGCGCGGCCTGCGCGGCGGTGGCGATTTCGGCCTTCATAATCTGGGGCTGACCGGACTTGGAGCCGATTCGGTTCATGACTTCGCGGAAGCCGCCGGGAGCGGTAGATGTGCCGGAACCTGCGGGACCGGTTTGACCGGACGTCTGGTTCGCTTGCGCGGAGCGGCTCGCGGCTGAAGCGGGACCGGCGACGGACGCGGTCCGCGGCCCGCCTTGTGTGTTCACGGGGGAAGACGGTGTGGTGGCCTTGGGGGCGGCGGCACCACCGACTACGGCGGCCTGAGCGGAGTGCGCATCGGGGGATGCTGTGGACGCGCGTGGGTCGGCGGTGGACGCGTCGGATGAGTCGGAGTTGGATGACGAACTCTGCTTCGGTGCTGCGGGTTCCGCGGCTGGATCGGCGCGTGCTTCGCGGCGGGTGCGGGGCGCGGCGTCGGGGGATTCGGGATCATCGGTGTCGGCGTCGGACGGTGAAGAGGGGCGTGCGAGTTCCTGCGTGGCTTGCTCGGCGAGCGAGTAGTCATCGTGGAGTCGCTGCGTTTGTTCGGCGACGACGGAGTCCGCGAGTTGGACGGGTTCACCGATGACGGGATCGGTTGCTTTGGGGGCGTCGGGCTCCGGGTCTGCGGCGGAGCGCTCGGCGCGGGGCGTGACT
>JBEIUO010000184.1:0-5711 GCA_040374335.1 Phycisphaeraceae bacterium | reverse complement strand
GTGCAGCACCCGGGTCGATCCCGCCGCACGCCACTCCGGTCGCTCCGCGAGTCACGCGTCCAGCTTCGCCTTCGCCGCCTTCATCCGCGAGGTCGTGTAGTCCCCCTTCACCCCGATCGCGATCACCGTCATCGGCTTCGCGTCCCGCACCCGCACTTCCCCCTCCTGCCCCTCGCCGTTCATCTCACGCTCGCGGTACAGGAACGACATCGTCCACTTCGACTGATCATCCCACTCGCCCATCCCCTCGGGGTAGTCCATCTCAACCGGCGACGTCATCGCGATCTCGTGCTTCTTGATGTGGTTGAACAGCGGCCAGAACGTCCCGTTCATCCCCGCGTCCGGATTCCCCACCCCATCGACCTCCGCCCTCCGAACCACCGGATACGACTTCACGTCGATCGCCCCCGGCGGCGTCGGCGCCGGATACCCCACCGGCAGCGGCGTCGTGATGCTCGACGACCGCGTCTTGTAGTTCCCGTCCTTCTCCGTCACCATGATCCCCATGTCCCCACCCACACGGCGCGTCTCGCCGCTCGCGGGAATCATCGGCACAGCCTCACCAGATGCCACCGTTGCCATCGCCCCCTCCTTGCCCCCCTCCGGCGCACCCGCGCACCCATACACCCCCACGATCGCGCAGACCGTCCCCACCACCGCGCACACCGCCACCGCTCGACGACTGTTCTTCATACCCGTGGTTTCGCGGCAGACACCCCCGTGGATTCGCCCGACCGACCCACCCCGCACCCGATCATCCACCGTCCTGCAACACCGACCACCGGTCGTACAGCGACGCGACCTTCGCCTGCGCCTCCCCCAACTCCCGACACGTTCGGTCCATCAGCTTGTGATCCCCCGACGTCCCCGGGTCCGCCAACTGCGCCTCCAGCTGCGCCACCTCGGCCTCCGCCTTCGTGATCGCCGCCTCCATCCCCGCCAACTCACGCTGCTCGTTGTACGTCAGCTTCTTCTTCGTCGCCTTCGGTGCCGCAACCACCGGTGCCGCCGCCGTCACCACCGCCGCACGCGCCGCACGCCGCGTTGCGGCTTCCTCCTTGCGCCGCGCAATCTCCGCTTCCTCCCACTGGTCGTAGCTCACGAACTTCCGCGCAACACCCTTGCCGTCCAACGCGACGATCTCCGTCGCCAGCCGCGCCAGCATCGCGCGATCGTGCGTCACCAGCACCACGGCCCCCGAGAACTCTTCGATGCTCGACTCCAGCACCTCCAGCGACGGGATATCCAGGTCGTTCGTCGGTTCGTCCAGGATCAGCACATCCGCCGGCTCCAGCATCAGCTTCGCGAGGTGAATTCGCGCCTTCTCGCCGCCCGACAGCGAGCGCACCGGCGATTTGAGCTGCTCCGGGTGGAACAGGAACTTCGCGGCCCACGTGTTCACGTGCAGCGTCCGCCCGCAGAAGATCACCGAATCGCTGTGCGGCGAGATCGCGTCCCGCAGCGTGATCGCCGGATCAATCTCCGTCCGGTGCTGACTGAACACCACCGTCCTCAGCTTGTCCGCGCGGTTCAACCCGCCCGGGCTCGGCGCCGTGGGCGATCTCGGATTCGCCTCCGCATCCGCCAACGCCGCCGCCGTCGCCGCGTCCGGCTCCATCTCTCCCGTGATCACCTTGATCAGCGTCGTCTTCCCCGAACCGTTCGGCCCCAGCAGCCCCAGCCTCGCCCCCGGCGACAGCACGAAGCTCAGGTTCTCGAACAGCTGCCGCCCCCCCAGCGCCTTGCTCACCATCCGCGCCTCGACCAGCTTGCGCGTCTGCCGCCCCGTCCCCGAGAACTCGATGTCCGCCGCCTTCGGCGCCGCCGTCCGATCCTTGATCGTCGCCAGCTCCGCGATCCGCGTGTGCGCCGCACTCGCCCGACTCTTGCTCTTGGTCCGTCGCGCCTGCGCCCCGCGGCTCAGCCACCGCAGATCCTCGCGCACCTGGTTCGCCAGCGTCTGCTGCGCCCGCTGCTGACCATCCAAAAACTCCTGCTTCCGCCGCAGAAACTCGCTGTAGTCCCCGTCCGCACTAAAGGTCCCCTCCGGGTACTGCTGCGAGAGCTCCACGATCCGCGTCGCCGTGCTCTCCAGGAAGAACCGATCGTGCGTGATGAACATCGACGCGAACGACGAGCCCGTCAGCAACTCCTCCAGCCACTCCACACCCTCGACGTCCAGGTGGTTCGTCGGCTCGTCCAGCATCAGCACGTCCGGCCCGATCGCGATCCCCGCCGCGATCGCCAACCGCTTGCGTTGACCACCCGAGAACGTCGACACATCCCGCGCCAGATCATCGAACCCCAACCGGTCCAGGAGTTGCAACGCCTCGACCTCCGCCTCGTGCTCGTCGTGCACGTGCGCAACCTTCGAATCCAGCATCGACCGCACCACCACCGACAACGCCGTCGACCCCTCCGCGAACTCGTCCGCCTGCGGCACGTACGCCACCCGCAGCCCCTTGCGGAACACGATCTCGCCCGTGTCCGCCGACACCTGACCCGCGATGAGCTTCAGCAGCGTCGACTTGCCCGATCCATTCGGACCGATCAGCCCCATCCGCTCCCCCACGTGCAGCGACAGCGAAACGCCGCGAAACAGCATCCGGGTGCCAAACGTCTTCGAAAGATCGCGTGCAGTCAGCGCAAGAGCCATGGGACGAACATAGCGCGCCGACAGCCCCGACACCCGCCGCCCCGTGTACAGTCCGGGTAAAGTTCGGTTGCCACTCCCTCCCCCGAGCCCACCATGAACCCCATCGCCCAGACCCTCTACAACTCGCTCCTCGGCACAAGCCCCCTCGGCGACCCGCTCCCCCTCGACCCCATGCCCCTCTTCAAGCAGTGGCTCACCGAGGCCGAAGCCCAGCTCGGCCGTGAAACCGGCCCCGCCATGGCCCTCGCCACCACCGATCACTCCGGCGCACCCTCCGTCCGCATGGTGCTCTGCAAGGGCTTCTCCCTCGCACCCCCGTCCATCACGTTCTTCACCAACTACAACAGCCGCAAGGCCCGCGAGCTCGACGCCAACCCGCGCGTCGCCGCCACCTTCCACTGGGCCGCCTTCACCCGCCAGGTCCGCATCGAAGGCCTCGCCCGCCGCTCCTCCGCCGAAACAAGCGACGCCTACTTCCGTACCCGCGCGCTGCTCTCCAAACTCGGCGCCTGGGCCAGCAACCAGAGCCAGCCCCTCGCCTCCCGCGCCGAACTCGTCGCCGGTGTCATCGACGCCGCCACCCGCTTCGGCGTTCTCGCCGCGCTCGCGTCACTCTCCGAGAACTCCGACGCCATCCCCCGCCCGCCCCACTGGGGCGGCTTCGACATCGACATCCACGCGATCGAGCTCTGGACGAACGTTTCCGGCCGCCTCCACGACCGCGCACGCTGGACCTACACCCCCGGCGCACCGACCCCCTGGTCCCGCGAAAGCCTCCAGCCCTGACCCCGATAACCCGCTTCCACTCCCCCACTCCTCCCCACCGCCCACACATCCCTCGCCCTGCGCCACCTTCCGCCAACCACGCCCCCCGCCGCGCCGATCCTCTCCTCCATGCGCGCAGCCAACGAAGGTCCCACCGGCCCACTCACAGAAGAACACCTCCTCGCCCTCCAGCAGAGCGAGGCCCGCTTCCGCAAACTCCAGGGCGCACTCCGCTACGCCGGCTTCAACGGCTCCACCATGCTCCTCTTCGGTGGCATCTCCATCCTCACCGGCATCGGCTCCTGGCCCGCGATGATCGTCGGCGCCGCGCTCCTCGCCGGCGGCGCACTCGAGCTCCACCACCGCAACGCCCTCCGCCGCCTCGATCCCTCCGCGCTCCCCCGACTCGCCATCAACCAGCTCATCGTCGGCGCCGCCGCCGCCGGATACTGCGTCTTCCAGGCCCTCTTCCCGGCCCCCAACGAGATCGCCGCCGAACTCGAAAAGGCCGGCGCAGGCGGAGCCATCGACGTCCAAGGCATCACCCAGAGCATGCAGGCCCTCGCCACCCTCGTCTACCTCGGCATGGCCGTCGTCGTCGGCTTCTTCCAGCTCATCGCCGCCGGCTACTACCTCTCCAAACGCTCCCACCTCAAACGCTACCTCGCCGAATCCCCCACCTGGGTTCACGACCTCCAACGCCGCGGGCTCCTCAAAGCCGCCTAACCCCCTCCACCGCCCCACCAGACACCCACCGTCCCCGCGCACTCCCTGCGCACCGGGCTTGCGCCCCTGCGCGGTTATCGCGCTGCATTCCGTGCCCTTCGGCCCACACACGTCGATCCCTCCTTCGTCACGCACAGGAGTTCGACCGTGTCCATCGCCGCCCTCAACCTCGACCCCTCCGTCTCCGCTCCCCTCTTCCGCGCCCAGGTTCGCTCCTGGTCCTCCGCGGTCATGGGCGAAGTCGTCGACCACTCCCTCGACGAATCCCGGCGCCTCCGCGAGCAAGCCGCCGCCGACCGTGCCCGCCGCGAAGCCGATGAACAACGCGCCGCCGCCCGCGAAGCCGAAGACATCCGCCGCCGCGAAGAGGCCGAAGCCCGCGACGCCCGCCGCCTCACCGAGCTCTACGCCCGCCGCTGATCCTCACACCCGCTCCGCCGCGAGCGTCACGATCTGATACGCCCGCACCGGTACCTCCGTCACATCGCCCTCGTGCCGCAACCCCTCGAGCTCCATCGGCCGCTCGAGCAGATCCACCGCGCGCACGCCCTTCACCGGTATGTTCCACCTCACCCGAATCACGCCCTCGCCCCCACGCGACTCGTGCACCCGCACCACCAGCCCCGTCCCATCTTCACTCCGCTTTACCGCATCGACCATCACCCCCGCATAGCCCCCCGCCTCCACCACCAGCGGCGACCACGCTCTCCCCAGATCCCCCTTCTCCTCCGCGTTCAGCACGTACGCCACCGGCGGGTTGTTCAACATCTCCGCCTGCTGATCCACGCCCGCCGCACGCCAATCCCCATCGTGCGGCATCAGGCTGTACGTAAACTCGTGCTCACCCTGATCCGCCTCCGGATCCGGATGCACCGGCGACCGAAGCAGCGTCAGCCCCACCACGCCATCCCGGCACGAGTGCCCGTACTTCGCATCATTCAGCAACGCGAATCCCGCCCCCGGCATCGAGAGATCCACAAAGCGGTGCGCACAGAACTCGAACTTCGCCGCGTCCCAAATCGTGTTCGCGTGCGTCGGCCGCATCACCTGCCCAAACTGAATCTCGCACGTCACCTCCGCCGCCCGCACCCGCGTCGGGAACAACGCCCGCAGCATCGTCCGCCGCTCCCGCCACTCCACCTTCGTGTGCACATCCACCCGTGGACTCCCCGCGTCCAGCACATACGTCTGCTCGATCCGACTCCGCTCACCAATCTTCCTGCTCACACGCACCGCAACCCGCAGCGCGTCCTCTCGCACCACGTCAATCGCCTCCGGCTCGTCCACCACCGGCTTGGCCGAACGCTCGTACCCAGCGTCAATATCCCACGCGTCCCACATGTGCGGACGATCGTCGTAGAGCACCAGTTGGTTCATCGGCTCCGCCAACTCACCCTCGCCCCGCGTCACGCCGCGAACCCCGCCCGCGCGAGCCAGCCGCACCACACGCCCCACCTCATCCAGTTCACACTCCACGATCCCGTTCGACATCGTGAGACCGTCCAACCGCACCGGGACCAACCCGTGCGGCGCACCACGATCAACCACCGCGACTCCCAGCGCG
>JBEIUO010000102.1:0-7106 GCA_040374335.1 Phycisphaeraceae bacterium | reverse complement strand
GTGGGGTGCGGCGCGCATCTTGAGGGGCTCGCGGGGGCGGCGTGGGTTGGGTTTGGTTGGTTGGCGTTGCGGGGGGGGTGCGTCTACGGTTTCTTTGGTGGGGGATTTGGTGGGGGGGGGGCGGTCGACTTCGATGCGGTAGATGAGGGCGGGGCCGCCGCGGGAGCGGTGGTCGCGGATTTGGAGTTGGTAGATGCCATCGGCGGGGGCGGACCAGCGGAGTTCGGGGTCGGCGCCGGCGACGTCGTCGCTGGAGGCGAGGGGCGCGCCTTTGTCGTCGGCGATGATGAGGACGGGGTCGAGTGGGGAGCGGAGGCGACGCGCGAGGACGCGGATGTCGAGTGGTTCACCGGCTTTGGCGGAGAAGCGTGTGGTGTCGAGTTCGTTGGGCGCGGCGATGACGCCGTGGATGGCGAGGGGCGCGGGGGGAGGCGGGTCGGGGATGTTTGATTGATCGAAGGTTGGGAGATCGAGGACGCTGATGTAGTTGGGCGACGGGGAGGTAGCGGCGTTTTCGAGGGCGAAGACGGGGGTGGCGCGGTTGGGCGTGGTGGGGAGGGTGAGCGGGAGAGTGGGCGGGGGTTGGGTGGAACCGGGCCAGGAGAGTTCGATGGATTGGCCGGGTTGGCCGCCGGGGGGCCATGCGACGAGGGGGCGTGGGAAGTCGCCGATGTGGAGGCGGTAGCGGGAGGAGTCGCTGCCGGCGTAGGAGGCTTCGCGAACGACGATGTAGCAGAGGCCGTCTTGTTGGACGGTGGCGGTGGCGATGGGGTCTTGGCCGAGGAGCGGGGAGTCGTCGCTGACGGCGAGTTCGAAGCGGCGTGCGTCGAGGATGGCGACGGCGGGGTCGAGGAGTGAGCGGCCGAGTCGCATGCCTTCGATTTCGGCGGTGATGCGTTGGCCGGCTTTGACTTCGACGGCGTACCAGTCGGCGTCTTCGTTGGTGACGATGCCGTGGACGGTGGTGTTGAAGGGGACTTTCTGCGCGGAGGCGAGATCGCCGTTGGGTTCGGCTTCGTCGGTGGTGGGGAGGGCGCCGATGAAGACGGTGCGGAGTTCGGAGAGGCCGTGGGCGGTGCGGAGGCGGAAGGGGTATTCGCCTGGGGGGCAGGATGCGTCGGCGGCGCACAGGAGTGTGACGGTTTTGTCGTCGGTGTTGGCGATGGAGGTGACGGTGATGCCGGGGTGGTAGAAGTGGGCGGCGAGTGCGCTGGTGAGGCGTTCGCCGGAGAGGGTGAGGGTGAAGGTGGTGCCGCGTTGTGCGCCGGGGGGCTCGACGGAGCGGAGTTCGGGGTCGCCCGCGGGCGCGGCGGTGGCGAGGAGTGCGGTGAGCAGTGGGGCGACGGAAGCTGTGCGGAGTCTTCCGGAGATGGTCATGGTGTGGCTCTCAGGCGGGCTTGGCGAGGAGGTCGGCTAGGACTTTGCCGTCCTTGACGATCTCGATGGGGCGATCGCCGGGGGCCATGATTTCGCTTTCGGCGTTGATGCCGAGTTGGTTGTAGATGGTGGCGGCGAGGTCTTCGACTTGGACGGGGTTGGTGTCGGGGGCGGAGCCGGTGGAGTCGGAGGAGCCGTAGACGAGGCCTTTGTGAACGCCGCCGCCTGCGAGCGCGACGCTGAAGACGCGTGGCCAGTGGTCGCGGCCGCCGTCCTTGTTGATCTTTGGGGTGCGGCCGAACTCGGTGGTGACCATGACGAGGGTGGAGTCGAGGAGGCCTCGGCGGTCGAGGTCGGTGATGAGCGCGGCGTAGGCCTGGTCGAACTGGGAGAGGGGGTCTTTGAGGGAGGCGATGTTGGCGTGGTGGTCCCAACTGCCGAAGGTGGTGGAGACGAAGCGGACACCGCCTTCGACGAGGCGGCGGCAGAGGAGGAGGCGTTGACCGGCGGCGTGGCGGCCGTACTCGTCGCGGATGGCGTCGGGTTCGGCGGCGAGGTGGAAGGCTTCGCGGGCCTGTTGGGAGCTGAGGAGTTTGTACGCGCGTTGGTAGAACTCGTCCATGGCGCCGATGGCGTCGGAGGATTCGGCGGCGCGGAAGTGGGCGTCGACGGCGTCGAGCATCTTGCGGCGGCGTTCGAAGCGGGCGTGGTCGACGTCTTGTGGGCTGCTGAGATCGCGGACGTTGAAGTTCTGGTCGGCGGGATCGGCACCGAGGCTGAAGGGGCCGAAGCGGTCGCTGAGGTAACCGGTGCCGGCGTATTCGTTGGGGACGGAGGGGATGCAGACGTAGCTGGGGAGTTCGGTTTTCTGGCCCATTTCGTGGGAGATGACGGAGCCCATGGAGGGGTACTGGACGGCGGGGCTGGGGCGGTAGCCCGTGAACATGTTGTGGGTGCCGCGTTCGTGGGCGGCTTCGCCGTGGGTCATGGAGCGGATGATGGTGAGCTTGTCGGCGAGTTTGGCGGTGTTGCGGAGGGACTCGGAGAAGTGGACGCCGGGGATGGAGGACTCGACGGTGCCGAGAGGGCCGCGGTATTCGATGGGGGCGAAGGGCTTGGGGTCGAATGACTCCTGGGCGGAGAGGCCGCCGGGGAGGAAGATGTGGATGATGGATTGGGCGACGCCGGGCTTGAGGGGGTAGTGCTTGATGTCGGCGCGGGCGGTGCGGAGGAAGTAGTCGGGGAGGGTGAGGCCGAGGGCACCGATGAGGCCGACGTAGAGGAACTCACGTCGCGAGGGGCCGGAGCCGAGGACGGAGCGGTGCTGGCCGATCATGATGGCAACTCCTGGGCGAGCCGGGGCGGGGAGCCCTCAAGGAGGTCCATTCTAGCAGAATCAGGGCGGATTGTGGGGGGATTACGCCGCGTTTGACCGGTTGGGGTCGGTGGGGCAGAGTGACTCGAGGATGGTGGGGAGGCGTTCGAAGAAGGAGTTGCAGCGTTGCTCGAGGATGGCGCGGATTTCGTGGACGCGGGGGAGGTTGCCGGAGCGGCAGACTTCGAGGAGTTCGCCGGCGGCGGCTTCGACTTCGCAGGCGCCGACGGTGGCGGCGGCCCCGCGGATAGCCTGGGCGTGCTTGAGGGCTTTGGTGAGGTCGAGGTTGGCGATTGCGCGGTCGAGTTCGTCCTGCATCTTGGGGAGCGAACTGGCGTACTCGCCGAGGACGCCGCGCATGAGGGGGAGGCTGTGGGCGCAGCGGGCGGCGAGGCCGTCGCCGTCGAAGGCGTCGGAGTTGACGGCGATGCGCGCGAGGGGCGAGGACTCGGCTTCGCGGGCGCGGGTTGACGCACCGGCTGCGATGGTGGGGAGCCAGCCGCCGGACTGCGCCATGGAGGCGAGTTTGCCGAGGAGGGAGCGGAGGTCGACGGGCTTGGTGAGGAAGTCGTCCATGCCAGCGCGGAGGCAGGAGTCGCGGTCTTCGCGGAGGGCGTTGGCGGTAAGGGCGACGACGGGGAGGTGTGCGGAGTGGCGGCAGGTGCGTTCGCCGGCGGCCTCGGCTGCGCGGATGCGGCGTGTGGCTTCGAAGCCGTCCATGATGGGCATCTGGCAGTCCATGAGGACGACGTCGAACTCGCCGGTGAGTGCGCGGGAGACGGCTTCTTCGCCGTTGACGGCGACGAGGCACGCGAAGCCTTCTTCGGTGAGGAGCTCGGTGATGATGGCCTGGTTGACTTCGTTGTCTTCGGCGATGAGGGCGCGGACACCGGACCAGCGGCGGCGTGGGCCGGCGGCCTCTGCTGCGGTGGTGGGGGGAGTGACGGCGCGGCACTGAGAGAGGGCGAGAACGATGGAGTCGAGGAGTGCGGACTGGCAGGCGGGGCGGAGGACGACGGCGGCGACGCCGGTGGCTTTGGCGACTTCGGCGGCCTCGGTGTCGGCGTCGTCGGTGACGCCGATGAAGGCGGGGCCGTTGCCGCCGCACATGGCGCGGACGCCTTCCTGGATCTCGATGACCTCGGAGCTGTCGTGGCGGCCGAGGATGATGAGATCGGCGGGGCGGGCGCCGTCGGGGGCGTCGAGGAGGCAGGGGGCGAGTTCGTCGACGTCGTCGAAGACCTGGTGCTTGATGTTCCAGGAGGCGAGCATCTCGGAGAGCTGCTTGTTTTCGTCGGGGTTGATGCCGACGGCGAGGACGCGGGCTTCGTCGAGGCGGAGGCCCATGCTGGTGCCGTCGTCTTCACCCTCGGCGCCCTTCTTGAAGGGGATGGTGAACCAGAAGGTGGAGCCGCGGCCGGTTTCGCTTTCGACGCCGATCTGCCCGTTCATCATGGCGACGAGGCTTCGGCAGATGGCGAGGCCCAGGCCGGATCCGCCGTAGCGGCGGGTGGTGGAGGCGTCGACCTGGGAGAAGGGGGTGAAGAGGCAGTCGATGCGGTGGTTTGGAATGCCGATGCCGGTGTCGGTGACGGTGAAGCGGACTTCGATGACATCGTCTTGCTCGCGATCGATGACGGCGCGCACGAAGACGCCGCCGTCGGCGGTGAACTTGACCGCGTTGGCGCAGAGGTTCATGAGGATCTGGCGGAGGCGGGTGGGGTCACCGATGAGGCAGCGGGGGAGCTGGGGGGAGGCGACGGCCTGGAATCGAAGGCCTTTTTGCTCGGCGCGGGAGACGGTGGCGTCGCTGATCTGGGCGAGGAGTTCGCGGAGGTCGAACTCGATGTCCTCGAGCTCGACCTTGTCGGCCTCGATCTTGGAGAGATCGATGACGTCGGAGATGAGCTCGAGCAGGGTTTGGGAGGCGCTGCTGAGCATGCGGAGGTAGCGCTGCTGGTGGTCGTCGAGGCGGGTGCGGCTCAGGAGCTCGATGGTGCCGATGATGCCGTTGAGTGGGGTGCGGATCTCGTGGCTGAAGTTCGCGAGGAACTGGCTCTTGGCCTTGTTCGCAGCTTCCGCGGCCTCGCGGGCGATCTCGGCGGCGTTGCGGGCTTCGTCGGCCTGAACCCGGAGTTGCTCGGATTGCACGCGGGCTTCGTCGGCCTGGGCCCAGGCGACTTCGGCCTCGCTGCGGCGGGTTTCGGCTATGACGTTGGCGGCGCGGAGCTCGGTATCGGAGCCCAGCTTCGCGATGGCTTCGCGCCGATGGAAGACGATGACGACGGCGACGATGTATGCGCCGCCGATCGGCACGAGCCACATCAGGAGCGAGAGAAGGCGGGCGTTGTTCCTGGCGGTCAGCCATTCCGCGGCGGGGTAGTCGACACCCACGACGGCTTCGACGGAGCCGTCGGGGCCGTGAATCGGTGCGACGGCGCAGACCCAGGTGCCCCAGCGGTCGGACCAGATCTCGGAGTCGAAGCCGGCGCGGCCTGCGAAGGCGTCGCGGATAGCGTCGGAGAAACCGTCGTAGGGCTCGAAGATCGCGGTGCGTTCTTCGTTGTCGTCGGCGAAATCGCCGTCGTGGTTGTAGTCGGTTTCGGAGTCGACGATGAGGTGCAAACTCTTGCCGTCGCTCCGGAAGGTGTAGATGTCGGCGATGCTTCGGTTGGCGGTGAGCCAGCGTTTCTGGGTGTCGATGAGGTCGAGGTAGAGTGGGTCATCGGGAGCGGCGTTGTCGGCGAGTTTCGCGTGGCCGTGGTTTTCGAGTTCGGCCGCGTAGGTGGGGGCGAGGCCCTCGACCATGAGTTGACGCTGGTGGAGGGCTTCGCGTCCGGCGATGCCGGCGTGGAAGTAGGCGGTTGCGAGCAGCAGCGAGACGACTCCGCAGAGCGCGAGCATGATCCGGCGTTCGCCCAGGCCTACGGCGAGGCGGTGGACCGCCCAGACGCCGGCGGCGCAGAGCACCGTGAGCAGGGCGAAGTCGAGATGGTGCCAGAACTCGGTCATGTACTCCAGTCTGAAGGCCACGTGAACGGCAGGCCGAGGTCGGCCTGTCGGGGGTGGTCTGATCCCCCGCATCGGGTTTCATCGGTCTGATTCGGGGGCGGATGCAGGCAAGGCGGGGAGCGGGGGTATAGAAGTCGATCGGCGGGTCCGAGAAGGAAGTGCGGATGTTGCCGAGAATCTGTGGCAGGTTGTGTCCCCCGGGGGGCGAAAGCGGGCAATAGACGTGTTCTCGCGGCGTTACTCTGATGACGAGTTTGCCGCGGGCGCAAGGATGGCACGCAACAAGCCTCTCTCGGATGACCAGCCCTCGTGGGCGTGTACGTCCGACCCTGTACGAGAAAGGAAATGTCATGAATCGCTCAAGTCAGTGGTTTCGAACCCTGTTGCTGACCTCGGTGCTTTGCACGCCCTTCGCGGCGATGGCTCAGGAGGCTCCGCAGTCGGCTCCTCCGTCGGATGCGGCGCGTGAGCGTGGGCCGGAGGGGGATCGGCCTCGCGACGGCGAACGTCGTCGGATGGGCGAGCCTGGACGCGAGGGCGCACCGCGGGAGATGGCAGAGGACCGCGAGGGGAACCGTGGCGAAGGCCGTGGCCAGCGTGGACCTGATGCGTTCGAGGGCGGGCGTGGCGAAGGCCGCGGCCCGCGTGGACGCGGCGGCCCGGATGGCCAGCGTGGGCCCGATGCGATCGAGGGCGGGCGTGGCGAAGGCCGCGGCCCGCGTGGACGCGGCGGCCCGGATGGCCAGCGTGGACCTGATGCAGTCGAGGGTGGGCGTGGCGAAGGCCGCGGCCCGCGTGGACGCGGCGGCCCGGATGGTCAGCGTGGACCTGATGCGTTCGAGGGCGGGCGGGGCGAAGGCCGCGGCCCGCGTGGTCGCGGCGGCCCTGAGGGCGCCCGCGGTCCGAAGGGTCAGATGCACGGTGGACCACGCGGTGGTCCCGAAGGTCAGATGCGTGGCCCTCGTGGCGGACGCGGCGGCCCTGAGGGCTTCGGTGGCCCCGAAGGTCAGATGCGTGGCCCTCGCGGCGGACGCGGTGGCCCTGAGGGCTTCGGAGGTCCTCGCGGCGAGGTGCGTGGCGAACGTCGTGGTGGTCCCGAGGGCTTCGGTGGCCCCGAAGGTCAGATGCGTGGCCCGCGTGGCGGACGCGGCGGACCTGAAGGTCAGATGCGTGGCCCGCGCGGCGGGCGCGGCGGCCCTGAAGGTCAGATGCGTGGCCCGCGCGGCGGACGCGGCGGTCCCGGCGGGAACGATCGGGTGTGATCTGAGTCACCTGCTGAGTGTTGATTGAACGAAAGAGGCCCTCGCAGCGACGCCGTGGCGTTGGTGCGAGGGCCTTTTGC